>JADHUC010000068.1 GCA_016784735.1 Pirellulaceae bacterium
CGCGCGATCCCATACGTCAAAGCCACGAAGGGCCAAGGTGACGTCGCGGATCCCGCCCCGGTAGATGGCCGTGGCCAATGTTCCGACGAAGATCAACAACCCGGCGATGCCGGGCCACAGCCAAGTTGCCACTTGGGCTCTTGCCTGAGCGATCAGTCCAAGAAGAAACAACAATGCAGCGCACGCAATCCAGGCAATCAGACATGTACCGTACAGCGTGCTTTGCCCCAGAGATTCCTGGACCGGGCCGGGCTGAGCACTGATCACCCAATAGCCCAACCCCGCCTGCACGATTGCGCCTTTGGCCGCGATGCGCGCCCCCCAACGCCGAAGAAACTCGCTGGACTCGGCGCTCAGCCGCTTCGCCAAGCCCAGGAACATCATCCCCACGCCACCCACGGTCAGCCCACCAAACATCATGAACAACCATCGCGGCATCACCGTGGGATCGCCGGAATTCAAATGAAACCCGAGTGCGTCCTCGCTGTACATCTCCCGCCAGACGTCCGGCCGGATCATCAACGTCATGTTGGACGTGTAGATCAACCCGATCTTGACGGTAATCACCAGCCCGACCAGACCGATCCACCCCCAGGCTTTACCGCGGCCGGCACGGCTGGACATGTGGTACAAGCACATGTAGCTCATCATCAGCAGCAAGACGACCGAGATCCAAAACGTCCCGATCAACACGCTGCTGGTGTAGAGGGCTCGGCCGTAAAGCACTTGGGCGAACAGCAACGGCGGCACACCGAGATTGATCACATATGTCATCAGAATTGGCAGTCTTGTCGCGACGGCCCCTGATGCGTCAATCAGCACTTGATCTCCCCTTCGCCTCCCGCCGATTGCCCACAGACTGGCAACGACAAGCCCACCAACGAGCAACTGCAAAGCCATAAAATGCAGACTGACCGTCAGTATTTCCAGGGATTTGAAAAACCACACTGGAGCTGGTAGCGGAATCGGATCGACATGGGGGAATGAAGGCACCGTACGACTCCTGTTCTTCCCAATTCAACCAATGAACACGCCAAAAGGGTGGTCAGTCGGTCCTCGTCATACAATACGCAACAGCGTTCTTTGATGGTAGAAACCAATTTAACGTGACACGGAAGGACCCGCAATCGGATGATTGGAGAAGCCGAGTAGGATACCTGTAGGCGAGAATAGACGCCTGATGCCTCTGCATTGCAGATTCGTCTCGGCTAACGGAGTTCGCAAGAAGTCCAGGCTAAGTACCTCACCACAAGTTCTCGGAGATTGGACCGGTACTTAAGACAAACGTGAGGTGCATGGGAATCCGGTCTCGATTCCGACTTGCCTGGGGCTCTCCGGCTAACAGTTAACGACATCGTCCATGTGTGGTGTCAGCGTCTGCTGAATGTTGACTCGCGCTCGCCGGAGCAGCGATTTGAGGGCGTCTTGTGATGTGTCCAGCGCACGGGCCGTCGCTTCGTAGTTCATTCCTTGAAAATAGTACAGCGATACGGCTAGCCGCTGGCGAGCAGGGAGCCGAGCGATTGCGGTCCGTACCAAGCGTCGATCTTCGCCTCGCATGGCCGCCTGTATCGGCGTCTCGTAAGATGTCTCGACCCTCAAGTCGCGCAAAGGATCCGGCAGCGATCCATCGCCAGCGTTGCCAATCCTCTCCCGTCGCCTGGCGAAATAGCGGCGGGCGTTCGAGACGACGTTGTGGACAATCGTATACAGCCATGTCGAGAACTTGGCTGTCACGACGTAGGTGTGGCGAGCGAGGTACACTCGCAAGAAAACTTCCTGGGTTAGATCCTCCGAGTGTCGATCGTGTCCCATCAAACGCGTGACCGCGCCGGTCACGCGTGGACGGTACCGCGTTGTCAGTTCGTCAAGTGCCGAAGGATCGCCCGCCTTGGCGCGCAGCATCAACTTTGCGTCGGGGTCATCCACCACGTCGCAAATCGCGGGATGTCCGTTTATTGCTGCAATCATCTCGACTTCTTCTACATCTGACAAACGCCGGGGAAATGCCTAATTGGCCAAGCCCACCTTGCTATCGCACACCAGCCCGAAGCGCGAGCGAGGGAACATGTTGCGACGAATCCCTCGCTGGCGCTTCGGGCTAGTGAATCCGCCGATTTCCCACCCAAGTACCACTGTCCAACTAGTTGCCGTCGTCCGATTCTTGCTCCGATTCCCACAGCGCGATTGCCGCTTCTTCCCACTTCCGGATCAAATCCTCCGTGACGCCGACCTTCTTGGCCACTGCCCCGCGAGATACCTCGTTTCGCTGAGCCCGAGTCCTGCGCCAGACTCCGGATTGAGGAAAAAACTCGAAGTTCCAGTCCGTCAGCGGGTTCTTGTTAATCGGTCCATTCACGCCAACTGCCAGCAGGGACTTGGGGGTCGGCTTGTCTTTCGAGTTCTCCGAGGAAGTCAGTGCAGCCTGCCAAGCCACGATGGCCTCCTCCGGGACTCCGACCTCCTGAGCCACCGTCGCACGAGACACGACTCGCGGGAGACCTCGTCGGAAGTTTCCCTTGCTGTAGTACGATATGCGCGTCCAACGGTTGCCACGAGGACTGAACCGAAAATGCCATTCAACGAGCGGATCGGGATTGACCTCTCCGCCGGGACCAACTGCCAACAATTCGAGTGCCTTCTCGTTCATTCGCCCTTGCTGACGCAGTATAGATTCTTCGAGGACCGGATAAACAACTCGCCATCGCTGATGGCCGGCGTCGCGCTGAAATCGCCGTCGTCTGACTCAAAGCGGTTCTGCGCCAGTTCCTCGAACGTCGTCCCCAACTTTACCACGACGGCCGTGCCGGAGCGTCTGACGAAGTACATTTTCCCATCGGCCACCACGGGCGACGAGTAATCCTGACCGCCCATTCCGCCGCCGAAACCTCGGCGGCCACCGCCGCGACCTGACCGCGCACCCCTGCCTGGTTCTGCCGAGGCGGCCGCGCCGGCGAGTCGCGACTGATAGACCTGTTCGCCCGTCTTGGCGTCGATACAGTTAGCGATGCCGCCGCTGATCCAGTAGATGCGGCCTTCGTACAGTATGGGTGTTCCAATGCGCGACCGCTCGTTTGCGGTCCAGACAACATGTGTCTTCGTTACGTCGTCTTTCCCTCCAGCGCGGACGGCGACTGCGCCGCCACCACGCGGGCCTCGCTCGACGGCGTAAACCGTGTCGCCGCCAACGATGAGGCTGGAGCACATCGAGTCGGACTGGACAGCCTCGCAATACCAGCGCAATTTGCCGTCATCGGGGTTGAATCCCCAAACCTCGTAGGGAACGGCCAACACGAGATCCTGTCGACCGTCACCGACGTCGACTAGGATCGGGGTACCCCACGTCGACGCGAAGCCGCCGGCCTCCTGCTTCCAGACCTCTTCGCCCGTGTCTTTGTTCAACGCCACCAACGCCTGGTTCTCGATAGATGCCGTCACAATGACCAGGTTCTTGTACAGAATGGGACTCGATGCGGAACCCCATCCACGGCGATCTCTTTCTGTGCCGACACTCGTCTGCCAAAGCTTGTTGCCATCCAGATCAAAGGCCAGCACGCCCGTTATTCCATAGAATACGTACACACGCTCGCCATCAGAAACCGGTGTGTGTGACGTGTAACCGTGTTGCGTAAACATCCCGCGGAAATCGTCCTCCGGAAGCACGGCGTCGGTTGTCGTTGACCAAATCGTCTTGCCGGTCTCGCGGTCGACGCAGACCAAATGACGCTTTAAGTCTTTCTGGTCGCCGGGAGCACCGCGATCCGTGCCATAGCCACTCCAACAGGTCACATACACGCGCCCACCAACGACAATGGGGCTCGACGAACCCGGCCCCGGCAGCGGGACCTTCCATTTCAGATTCTCCGAATCGCTCCAAGTGACGGGGGTCGGCGTGTCATCCGGACTCAAGCCCGATCCATCCGGCCCACGAAACCGAGACCAATCGTCCGCATCGCAAAAGCCGACAAGCGAAACCACGAAAACGGTTGTCAAACACATCGCTAATTGTCGTTTCATCAGACAAGCCCTTACCGAGATGAGAATATGCGAAAGATCTGCCCGCGCGTGGGGCACGTTTCTAACGTGCCGGACCTCAACAGCTTCTAGACATTGGCACGTTAGAAACGTGCCCCACATTCGCGGAGTTGCGATCAACCGGCCGACACTAGAAAGACTGACCGCCCTTCGCCGGCATCGTGGTGCCGCACAAGGCCGTTACGAAGGGCGGTCGGAGGCTGTCGACTACTCGTCTACCTTAAGTGTTCGAGGCGGGACGTTGCGGTCGTTGACCGCCTTGGCCTCGTCCACCGCCGCGGCGTCCGCCGCCACGAGTGCGTTCCGGCATCTCGAACTTTTCGCCTTTCATTCCCTCGAACTGCTTCTTCTGCTCGGCCGTCAGCACGCCAAGCACTTTCCCGTCTGCCTCTTTCCGCATTTCCTGCATCTTCTCGCGGACACCTTCACGGTTGCCGCCTTGGAACAGCTCTCGCATGCGGGTTCCCATGGACTCCCTGTTCGCGGTGCTCACCTCATCCAGCTTCTTCTTCTGAGCGTCGGTGATCTTCAATTCCTTGGCTACTTCCGGATCGGTCAATGCCGATGTGCCGCGTTGCTGCAGGGCGATTTCCTTCAGCCGCTTGATTTGAGGCGGCAGCAAGATTTCTTCCAGCTTGGCATTCCCGGCCTTGGCTTCCTTTTCCCGCCTCTCACGCATCTGGGCGAAGAGCTTATCTCGCTCCGCCTCGGACATGTTGCGGAAATCAGGGCGCTGTCCGCCTTCACGGCCAGCGCGAATCTCTTCGGCGGCTTTGTCGATTTCCGCCTTTTGATCATCAACAACTTCGATTTCCTTCTGGACCGCTTCATTCTGCGCCAGGCTCAGCAGATTGGTCCCACCGCGGGATCCGCCACGCATGCCGCGCCCGCCGGGCTGCGCCAGTGCGACTGTGCCGACACAAAGTGCCACCATGCCAGTCGCAGCAAAAAGTAAAAGTGAACGTCTCATACCTTGTCCTTTCATAAAACAAGTAACTACGGAGATACACAAAACACTTGGGGCCTCACTCTGTCAAATGCTCGCACCGTGCGAGCATCTCTGGGTCTCCTTGGCTCGTCTTCAGTCGCTGACGAAGACGAGCGTGTTCGGGTGACGCGATGTCCAATGTCCCATGCCGGTTCGCTCAAACGGGTAATCTTCGAGAGGCAGTTCCTCACAAGTTTGGGGATATCTGTTTCCTCCGAACAAATAAAGCAAGTGACCGTTCTCGTCCAACCCGCCTACGTCCAAAGGGATAGCGTGATCGCGATTCGTCCACGTGAGCACTCGCACCTGGTCGGCCCGGTCGCAATAGGTCACAGAAACGGGCACGCCGTCGAAAACGTCGTTGACAATGTGGAGATCAACAACGGACAGTAGTTTGATGGGATACGCACGGTAGACTCCGTTGACACAGATCCCAATCACTTCCGCGTTCTCGGAAAACCCGGCGTCCGCTGGTTTCTTGAATTTTGGCCGCTTGACGCCGACGTAGTCCGACTCGACGGTCATGACGAAGCCCTCAGGCTCCGCTTGCTGCGCTTCCGGTTGAGGGTCGTCCGTCAACGATAACCACCGTGCGCATGCATAGACACAGACTCCTGCGAACAGGATGGTCGCGATGCCAAAGCAGACAGCACACGTTCGCTTCATTCAAGTTGTTCCCACGACGTTATTTGCACCGCAGAAAACGGGGATAGCAGGCACTTTCCTTGGTGGCGCGCCGGCCGAGCGCGGAAAACGACTAGGATAGTAAACGGAAACGCGCCGGGCCCGTCCACAGAAACGACAGAAGATTCCACGGCATTTTCCCCGTGGATAACACCCCTCCTATCGGGGCGGATCCTGGCTTGGTAGGTCCCGCCTGTCGGGCGGGACCTCGATCCGCGGACGGCTGGGTTTGCCGGACCAGGTTCCACCGGGCAGGCGCCAGGTCCCGTCCGGCAGACGGGACCTACTATTCGGCCGTGACGCTGGTTGGGGCCTGCTTTTGTAGCACGTCGGATTCGATGAGCCCGTCCGACAGCCGCAGCACTCGTTTGACGCGCGCGGCGACATGGTCTTCGTGCGTGACCAAGATAATCGTCTTGCCTTGGTTGTTCAGTCTCTCGAACACTTCGAGGATCTCTTGGGTGGTGGCCGAGTCCAGGTTTCCGGTGGGTTCGTCCGCGAGAATGAAGAAAGGATCGTTGGCCAGGCTGCGGGCGATGGCCACACGCTGCTGTTGTCCACCGGACAATTCCGTGGGTCGATGCTTCAGGCGGTCCCCAAGGCCAACCATGTCGGCCAATTGGCGACAGCGGCGGCGATTGGCGGCGTTCAGGCGGCCTTGGTAGTAAAGCGGTACCTCGATGTTCTCGGCGACGGTAAGCTGGGGAATCAAGTTGTAGGACTGGAAGACAAACCCGATATTCCCCGCGCGAACCTCCGACAGTTGGTTGTCGTTCAAGCTGGCAACGTTCTGATCACCGAGAAAATAGCTGCCTCCCGTGGGACGGTCGAGGCAGCCAAGAAGATTGAGCAAAGTGCTCTTGCCCGATCCGGAAGGCCCCATGATGGCCATGTACTCGCCGTTCTTCACGCCGAACGTCACACCGCGCAAGGCGCGCACTGTTTCTCCCTTCAGCACGTAGTCCTTGCGCAGATTGTCGACGCCCAGTGCATAACTCATCGAACGGCTCCCGTACGGAATCGCCAACGCGACCGACTACTCCTTTGGCGTTTCCGGTTGATCTGTGGTCGTCTCCTCCGGTGCGGCTTCTCCGGCCTCGGTCTCCGCGGCCTCGGTCTCCGCGGCCTCAGTCTCCGCGGGATCGGCTTCCTTGGGTTCGGTCTCCGCGGCAGGTGCATCCGCCGCCGGACCACCGAGTCGTCCGAGTAGCGCATCCAGGGCTTCCGCGTTTTGTTCCTCAGCGAACGGATTCGCATCTTCGGCCTGTTCGCCGCCACCGCCGGGTCCACCGCCGCCAGGACCACCGCCGCCGGGTCCGCCACCTCGTCCGCCACGTGCGCCGCGAGGCAGGCCAACGGCCTCCTGCTTGGCTTTCTGGTCCTCGTCGAACACGGCGAGAATCTCTTCGTTCAGGGCAGTCGCGTCTTCGTCCGTCATCGTCTCTTGCGATTTGATCTTGCCGAGAATCTCGGCCAACGCGGTCCCTTGTTCGTCGGTTAGGTTCATCGCAACGTCACCTGTTAGCAAATCGACCTTGCGAACGAGCATCGTGAGTTGACGTTTCGGCGAAGGACCGCGGCCACCGCCCATACCACCGCCTGGGCCCCCCATACCGCCGCCTGGGCCCCCCATACCGCCGCCCGGGCCGCCCATGCCGCCGCCAGGGCCACCCATACCGCCCATACCCATTCCACCTCCCTCGTCCATGCCTTCCTCGCTATCCCCACCCAGATCGCCCTCAAGGGGGTCACTGTACGACTTTACAATGTCATAGCCCAACGTCTGAACAACGGCGGCTGCTCCGGCGGCACCCAAGAGGATGCCGACCAGGCCCGATATGAACCAAATGGCGAGATCCTTTTCTGCTCGCTGCTGTCGGGCGACCAAAATGATCACAAATACGGTCGCCAGGGTGACGACCAGCACGTACGTACCCATCGTTGTGTAGGACAACATCTTTCTCTCCTTCGTGTTAGAGACACAGGGTATCACTCATGCCGTAACGCTTCGATTGGGTCCATGTTAGCGGCGCGATACGCCGGGTACAGGCCGAAGATGGTGCCGACGGCGACCGAAATGATCAGCGAAGCCACGATTGACCAAGGCTCGATGCGCGGTTCCAGCTTCAGGATCGTGTCCGGCAAAGCAGCCATTGTCTCAGGCAACAGCCGCAGCGCCAACTCCCGCACACCGCTGACGGTCGGCCCGCAGAGAAAACCGATCCCGACACCCAATGCCCCACCGACGCTGGTCAACACAATCGATTCGACCAAGAATTGCCAAATGATGTGTCTCCGTTTCGCCCCCAGCGCTCGGCGGATGCCGATTTCACGCGTGCGTTCGGTGACCGTGGCCAGCATGATGTTCATGATGCCGATGCCGCCCACGACCAGTGAAATACCGGCAATCAACACGAGCAATACATTGAACATCATCTGCAGCAGCTTGGCCTGGCGCAACAATTCCTTGGGGACGACAACGCTGAAATCCTTGGTCTTGTGATACTTCTCCAGTAGCGTACGGACGATGTCAGCCGTCTCCTCGACATGGGCCAGGTCGTGAACGCTCAGTGTGATTTGATTCAGCTCGACTATTTCCGCTTCGCGGCTGCCGGCGGAGCGCGAAAAAAGCATGTCGCCGATGCGGGCCTTCAACGTTCGCAGCGGGATGTAGACGTCGTAGTTGAAGTCCTGGGAATCCAGGCTGCCGCCGATCGCAGCCGTCGGGTCACGCGCGGCCGTCTGGCCGACAATCACGTAGAAGTCGGTGTCGACCTGCACCGTCCGCCCGATCGGGTTTTCGTAGGGAAACAGGGCTTTTGCCGTACCGTCTGCGATCACGCACACGTTTTGCGGCGGCTTCCCGTCCGTGTCTTGCAGAAACCGGCCGCGGTTGATCGAGAGGTGATTGAGGTCGAAATAGTCGGATGTGCAGCCGACCAGCCGCCCTTCGGAGATCCACTGGTCGCGGCGAAACTCCTTGCGCATCTCGCGCATCGGCACCGCATTTTCGATAACCGGAATATTGGAGACGATGCGTTTGTAGTCGTCTCGCAACAGCCCGTATGTGATCACGAAACTACTCTGGCTGCTGCTGCCTTCCTGGGGCGGCTTGACACTGAGCACGATGATGTTTTTCGCCCCCAGGTCCTTGATTTGCTGCTGGGCCTGGTAACTGACACCCTGGCCCATGGCCACCAACCAGATAACGGCCGTAATGCCGATCAGGATGCCCAACACCGCTAAGCCGGAACGCAGCTTGTGAAGCAGCAGGCTGTAGACGCCCAGTCGAATTGTAATCAGGATTTGGTCGAACACGGTCTATTCTGACGTGTTTGTTCTCGTGCAGTTCTCGTACACTTCTCGTTCCCAAGCTCCCGCTTGGGAACGCATTTTCTCCGAAGCTCTGCTTCGTGCCCACCGCTCGCACGCCGAGCAAAGCTTAGCAAACGCTGCGTTCCCAAGCCGGAGCTTGGGAACGAGGATCGAGTCCGCGTCGTGGTGTGGCGCCGGCAAATCCGACTCAAGAGCCACCCCTGCCGCCAGAATCACCTCGGCCGCGTCCACCCCTGCCGCCACGAGAGCTTCGCATCCTCGCCTGAAACTCATCGAGGGAGATCTCGCCGTCGCCGTTGGTGTCGATCTCGCTTAATCCTTCCGCCATCGGACCGGAAATTTCGTCGCCCGACAACTTGCCGTCCCCGTCCGCGTCCCGGCTGTTGAATATGTCCACGGGGTTGAACCCTCCGCGGCCAGAGCCGCCACCTCGCCCGCCATCCGGTCCGGCACCTGGTCCACCGCGCCGACCACTCGGTCGGTCGCCGCCGGCGCCGGGCCCTGGCGACGGCGGGCCTCCGCCAGCCGGTGTGTCCAGGTTCGCTGGTGCTTCCCCAAACTTCTCTTTTGCGTCCGTTGGCTCAGCTCCGGCGGCATCATCTTCGCCCGATCGCGCATCGGCGACGACCGCGCGGGGATTGAGGACGACTTCCTCGCCCTCGAGCACGCCGTCCTTCACTTCAACGAATTGGTCGTTACTGTGCCCCAATACCAACGGGCGACGCTCGACCTTTTCCTGGGTCTTGACCCAACAATAAAATGCGCCGCGCTGCTCGACAACGACCGCCACGGGCAATGCAATCGCGTCTTTCAAGTCGGCTACGAGAATCTCCACTTCGGCCGTCATTCCCGGCTTCAGACCTTTGGGTTCCCCGTCGATGCGCACGACGGTGGCGTACTCTTTTACGCTGGCCTGGAAGAAGCTGGTGGATTCGGGCTGGCTGGCGACGGATGTCACCGTGCCCTGCAAGTCGCGCTCGAGAATGCGGATGGAAGCGCGCATGACATTGGGCTGCATCTGCTCCACCTTGGATTCGTGCACGTTGACCTTGACCTGCATCTTCTTCAAGTCGGGCAGGCGAATGATCGTCTGGCGTTCGCGGACAATCGCTCCCTCTTCGATGGTCACGGCTTGGCTGCCGCGAAAACGACTGCCCATTTCGTTGGCGTAAACGACCATACCTTCCTGCGGCGCGGTGATCACGCACTGGTCGAGCTGCTCTTCCAGGCGTTTCAGCCGCGTTTCCTCCAGCGCAAACGCGGCCTTCTCGGACTCCATTCTGGCTTTCGCCGTTTCGACGTTGCTCTTCAGATCTTCCATCATCTTTGCCTTGGTGTACTTGGTCAGCACGTCTCTGGCCGTTTCCGCCGAATCCAGCTCCAACTGCGCACGCTGCACCGCGAACTGCTGGCTTTCCAAGTCCAGTGAACTGATGTAGCCTTTGCGAAACATCCGCTGCGAGTACTCCAGCGTATTCTGAGCGCTGCGCTGGTTTTCCAACGCAATGGTGATCTGGGCGTCTGCGTCTTGGAGTTCCTTGACAAAAATGCCCTCCAAATACTCATCCACCGAAATCTTCGCGACTTGGTAGTCCTTGTCGGCCTGCACCATGGCGGAACGCGCTTTTTCGTAGGTTATCTTCTGCTGGTTGATCTGATCCTCCAGTTGCGCCGAGTCCAACCGAACCAGCTCGTCGTCTTCGTTCACCGTCGCACCATCTTCGATGATCCACAGAATCGAGCTGCCGCCGGCGACCTGGCACTTGAGATCCACATTGCTGGCGCTTTCCACATTGCCGTCTTCGGTAATGGATATCAGCAGGTCAGTGCGCTGGACCGTGTGAGTCATCATCGAAGTGCCCGGATCATCGCCCATGTGATTCAGCGCTCGCCAGCCGGCATACCCTGCGCCTCCTACGATGGCGACGAGCACGACCAGCAAGATGAGCACGCGAATCCAGCGCCCCGATCCGCCGGACGAAGTATCTTGCTGCGAGAAAGTCAGGCCACCGGACCTGACACCGTCGTCTGCCATGATCTCATGATCGGCGGCCTCCGTCGCTGGAGATTGTACCGCCGCGACGATGCGTCTTGCGCGATCGGCGGCTGCCTGTTGTTCTGGATTTGTGGCCGACATTGCGTGTTTCCCCATTATCTGTCCAATAGCCCCAAGCCACGTGCGTCGGGACTGCACCACCGTCCGGACTTCGGTGCGTCTTGGCGGTTGCCGGCAAACGGCTGTCGCGCCGGTAACCAGATCTCATTTTAGCATCAACCGCCTAGCACAAATGGCCCTTTCTTGGTAGTGCGTAAATTTAGTTTGATTTCCCAGTCAACCCTTATCGTTGCCACAGACACCTAAGGTAACAAGAGAACGGAGCGATCGAGAAAAGCGGTCGACCATTACTGTCCGACGCCAAGTGGATACAAGAAGTCGCCGAACGAGCAGTGGCCGACCACATTGATTTTTCGCTGGGATTACGTCAGGGCACTGGGATCGCGAATAGAACCACATTCTCCATTTCCCCAGCGATGGACATCGTTTAACCGCAAGCCGGAGGCGTGCGCTGAGGGACGCGCGCACGCCTCCGGCTTGCGGTTTCATCTGCGATTTGCCACCAACCAATGGTGTAAACGCGGAGAGCGAGGCCCGATACACCGGTCAAACGCATTTTTCCGGGAGATTGTGCATTTTCCAGGCTCATGCAACGCAACGTTCCACCAGAATTCCCTTGGGCCGCGTCGGCGCGTTAGAATGGGTTGAACCGCCGCGGACTCTCCCCCTGCCTGTGCGGAACGCCGTAGCCTCGAATGCCGCTGCAGCGGATGGGGAGGCAATGCCGCGTTACGGGGTGTCGCGGTCGTCATTTATGTTGTGTACTGGTGGACCGTATTTCCGTTTAGCACTGGTGGTTTGTTGATGCTCGACGACGCAGAGAATGTGGACCAGCTTGATTCCCGGTTGAGAGACGGGGACGAGAAGGCGCTGGCGGAGCTTTTCACGCTGCACCGCGAGCGGCTGAGGCGGATGGTCGAGTTTCGGATGGACCGCCGACTGCAGGGGCGCGTTGATGCTTCGGATATTGTCCAAGAGGCGTACATCGACGCGGCGCAGCGGGTGCGCCATTATGCAAAAAAACCGGAGATGTCGTTTTTCGTCTGGCTGCGGCAGATAACGACGCAACGGCTGATCGATGTTCATCGTCGTCATCTGGACGCAAAGATGAGGGATGCTCGGCAGGAGGTGTCCATTCACCGCGGCGACTTGGCCGCTACCACGTCCGCCTCGATTGCCGCCGAGTTGATCGGACAGTTTGCGTCGCCCAGCCAATTGGTAATGCGGGCCGAATTGCTCGATCGACTAGAGGGTGCATTGGAGGGCATGGATCCGATAGACCGCGAGGTGCTGGCCCTGCGGCATTTTGAAGAGTTGACCAACAACGAAGTTGCCCAAGTGCTGGACATCACGAAGTCCGCAGCGAGCAATCGTTACGTACGCGCACTTGGACGTTTGAAATCGGTATTGGAGAGAGTTCCGGGATTCTCTGATGAAGAAAGTGAATAGAAAAATCGTCTGCGAGTGTCATTCCTTGCATGTTGTGGGGCACGTTTCCAACGTGCCAGTTGGGTTGCAGGCACGTTAGAAACGTGCCCCACGTTGGGAGAGAGGACTGTCATGGTGGACTCGACTGAACAGCGCAATCCGATCGAGATCTTGGCCGAGGAATTCGTCGCGCGCCGCCGGCAGGGCGAACAACCCACGGTCGCCGAGTATGCGGATACTCACCCCGAATTGGCCGATAAGATCCGCGAGCTGTTTCCCACGATTGTGGCGATGGAGCGACTGAAGAAACGGAAGGTGCTCTCGGGCGATCGCCCCGTCCAATTGCATGTGGACAAGCTTGAACAATTGGGCGATTATCGCATCCTGCGCGAAATCGGCCGCGGCGGCATGGGGATCGTCTACGAGGCCGAACAGCAGTCGCTCGGACGACGCGTTGCGGTCAAAGTTTTTGCTCAGCAAGTTCTGCCCGACTCAAGACACCTGCAGCGGTTCCAGCGCGAAGCGCGTACCGCCGCGGGTCTCCATCACACCAACATCGTCCCGGTGTTTGGTGTTGGCGAGCAGGACGGGCTTCACTACTACGTTATGCAGGTCATTCACGGAATCAGCCTGGACGAAGTAGTCACCGCACTAAGAAAACCGAATGCGGATGGTGCCGCCGCGGCACCATCCGCAGGCGGAGACACGCCAGGCTGTACGGCCACGGAGGTGGCGCGTGCTCTGCTGAACGACCACTTCGCCGCCCAGAATTCGTCTCCCACCGCGGGCGACTCTGACGCAGCGACGAGCTCCCAACCAGAAACACCAGCCCGAAACGCAAGCGACGGGGGCCCTCGCCCGAGCGACGCACTAGCACAACCTGACCGGCCCAGCAGTCGCAACTACTGGCACAGCGTCGCACGCATCGGGATCCAAGCTGCGGACGCCCTCAGCTACGCTCACGCCCAAGGCACCTATCATCGAGACATCAAACCAAGCAATCTTCTACTGGATGCCAAAGGCACTGTATGGGTAACCGATTTCGGACTGGCTAAAGGGGTCGCTCAGGACAACGTGAGCCAGACCGGGGATATTGTCGGTACGCTCCGTTACATGCCACCGGAACAGCTCCGCGGCGATTGTGACGCGCGGAGCGATATCTGCAGCTTGGGGCTCACCTTGTACGAGCTTCTCACTCTGCGAGCGGCGTTTGACGATGCCGACCCGCAACGGCTGATCCGTCGCATTACGCAAGGCGGCCCCACGTCCCCGCGAAAGCTGCGGTCGGACATTCCGCGCGACTTGGAAACAATCGTCGTGAAAGCCGTCTCACCCGATCCTAACCACCGGTATCAGACGGCGGAAGAGTTGGCCGACGACTTGCGGCGCTATACCGAAGATAGGCCGATTCGTGCACGCCAAGTTAGTGTGGCCGAGCGGCTGTGGCGTTGGAGTCGGCGCAACCCGGCCGTGGCCTCTCTGAGCGCGGTCCTGCTGATTGTGGTCCTCGCGGCGTTTGGTGCGATAAGCTGGAAATGGCAGGAAACGGAAACTGAAAAACTCCGCGCCCAGGCAGAGAGCCTTCGCGCCCAGGCCGAGAACGCCCGCGCCGAGATGAACTTGTCGCTCGCGCTTGACTCGATGGACCAGTTCCTTGCCAGGTTCACGTCCACATGGATGGCCCATCCGACGGAGCCTCCGGAAGAGGAAGGAGAGACGGAAATCGAGTTCCACGCAGCGGTCTCCGAGAGCACCGCGACGATCCTCCAAGACGCGTTGGAATTCTACGACCAATTCGCCGAACAAAACGCCAGCAACCCTCGGCTCCGTCGTGATACGGCTACAGCTTATCGTCGGGTGGGCGAGATTCACCAACGCCTCGCCCAGTACGAAAAAGCCGAACAGGCTTATCGCCGGGCCGTGGAGATCCTACAGGAACAGGCCAGCGAATTCCCGGACGACGCGACTTTAGCAAAAGACATTGCGGCAACGCTCAACGACCTCGGTCTTGCCTCTCAAACGGTGGGCCAACGTGATGAGGCCAAGCGTTGTTTCGACCAGGCACGACAGATCCTGTCTGCTCAGCTTTCGCGTTCGCCTGATTCACCCGACTGCCGCCACGAATTGGCCCGCACGCATAACAACCTGGCCACCATGCTGTGGAGAATGCGCGATCGAGAAGAGGCAACAGAGAACCACCGCCGCGCTCTGGAGCTCCTGAATGGGCTGGTCGAACAGCATCCAGACAATCCGGTTTATCGACACGCCCTAGCGGTTGCTTATCGCAGCTATTCTCCCTTCAGAGGGTTTCGAACACCGGCTGGTGAAACGGCACAGTTTCGCGCCCAGGCGATCTCGCTACTTGAGGATCTCGTCCGGGATTTCCCTAACGTCCCGGACTATCAATGCGAACTGAGTGAGATGCTCGCAATGACAGGCAACCGGTTTGGCAACGAAGAGAATCCCGACGAAGTGGAGCCCCAGTTGCGGCGGGCGGTCGATCTGGCCGGGCGACTCAAGGAACAATACCCAACGATTCCTCGCTACCGCGCCGCCTTTGGCCGCGCATCGCAACGACTCGGGACGCTCCTGCGCGAAACGGATCGTCCCGTAGAGGCCGAACCGTATCATCGTGATGCCGTGGACTTGCACGAGGCCTTGGCCAGCGAGTTTCCTTCGATTGGGACGTATCAATTCTATTTGAACATGGCCTACGATGCTCACGCTAAGACTTTGCGTGACCTGGGCCGATTGTCCGAACTGCTTGACGCGCAGAAGAAAGTCATCGCCCGCCAAGAAGCCTACTTTGAATCTAAACCCGATATGGGCTTCGCACAGGGCATGCTAGTCCGGCGTTATGAAAGCCTGGCCGAGACGCTGAATTTGCTCGGCGAAGATGAAGAAGCCGAGCAGGCGTCACAGAAGGCAAAGCAGCTACGCGACGAACTGCGGGCAAAGTACCCAGAGTCTCGCAAGCGAAAGTATCGACACCATCGCTCACCGGCGTCCAAGGAATCGTAAGATCTGATCGCCGACGCTTTCGTCTGCGGTCTTCGCCTCCTCGGTTGCCGGCGTTTCTTCCGGCTCGTCGTCAGGGACGTTTGGCTCGCCCTCAGCAGGAACCGCCTCGTCTGTCACCTGGAATGTCTGCGCGGATACGGGTTGTAGCTGCACACCCTCGCGTCGATCCGGCTCAGGCCCCTCGTCCCGGAACGCCTGATCGAGCCATTCGAGCGGCACGGCGGGCGGCGGCGAGACCCCATCCAATGGCTCGAACTCCAATTCCGAAATCGGCACGTCGATCCAGTGGCCTTGCTCGTCCAGTTGCATGACGCCTAACTCGCGCATGAGCACCATCCGGTAAGCGTAGTGATTAAGCCAGACGCTCATGAGGTTGTTTTGCGTGTTGCGCAGATCCGAAAGGGCGTCCATGAAATTCCGCGCCGCCGTGGGACCGAACTGCACGGCGGGCTGCCCGGGTTCAGCCGGGGCCGCCGGTTCGTTCAACTCCTCTTGGGTCAAGTCCACGCGCCGAATCGAGATCGCGGCCGCCCGGCGTTGGATTTCCAGGTTGATGCGAAGCCGTTCCAGGTTGCGTAGAGAGTTGGACAGATTGCGATCAACGGAGTCCATGGATTGAATATAGGTGCGTCGATCCCGTTGGTAGTCAATCAGCGACTGGCGGTAGTTGTTGCGTTCCAACAGCCGAGTGAGCGGTGCATCGAACTGCACACCTGCCCGCAGGGTTCCCGTCGGCGCTCGAAAACTGACGGGGTTGTTTCGGGCTGTGGAGATATCCCCGTCCAGAACAACGTTCACCTGGGACTGCAGCGCGTCGGCATTGAAGGCAATCAACCGCCACGTGTCCACCAATTCTGCACGACTGTTCATGATGTCGAGCCGATTGGCCAGCGCGATTTGAAACGCCGTCTCGGAGTCCAACTCGACCGGTTCCACTACCACCGATTCCAGCCTGATGCGGCCCTGCACCAACATCGCCTCGCCCGCCAGACGGTACATCTCGCCGAGCCAAACCACGAGATCGGCCGTTGTCTGCGGCCGCGTATCTGGAAGCAAGCCATCCCGCAGCGAGTCCAGTTTGGGTGAAAGGCCCTGAAATCGAGTTTGCAGGTCTGCGAGCGAATCCGCCAGGAGCTTTCGTTCTTTCTGGAACAGCGATCGCTCGGCGTCGGTCATCGTCTCCGCGCGTTCGACGGCCATCTGTTCCATGTGACTCCGGTCTCCCTCGATGTCCGTGAGACGCTCCTCGAATTGTTGCCGCAGGCCAACCAATCGCTTCAGCAGGTCTTCGAGCGAGTTCAGTTCCGGCTCTTCGGGCAGTTCCCCCAGTTCGTCCTGGAATTCCGCAATCCCGGCCTGCAGGGTAGATGTCTGGGGGGCGACCAACTGGAATTGCCTGATGACTTGGTCGTCCAATACGACGGGCAGCTTCGGCGGCAACCCCAGCGTTCCCATGACGTAGTTGTGCTGAGCCAGGAGCAGACCGTCTTTCTCTTGCAGCAGATTCGCGCGATCGGTTTCGATGTTCTGCCGGAATTGGTCGACCTGAGCCAGGTCGATGACGCCGGCGTCCAGGTATGCCTCCAGCAGTCGCAACGTGCGCAGTTTGAGATTGAGGCTATCCTCTGTGTTGCGGATTTGCTGGAGTCGCTGCAGCAAACCGAGAAGTCCTGAAACCTGGCCTTCACCGCCGCCTGCGAAGCCCGCACCACCGCCACCGGCACCGGCGCCACCAGCACCGCCAAATCCGCCGCGCCCAAACCCGGTCGCTTCTCCCACGCCGCCCAGACCGCCGGATCCCGTGCCCGTGAAGCCGGTAAGGCCGGTGTTGCCCAGAAAACCACCTCGACGCGTCGGCCCGCTGACGGAGTCTCCGACCACGACCCCGGTGTACAGCCCGTGGCGGTACCGTTCGAAGGCTCGCAGGTTTCCCAACAGAAGGCGTTCCACAATGGTCAGCCGCTCCATGGCCACGTCCCTTCCCGCCCCGCGCAGCAGGGGTTGGACGAGTGACAGGTTCGCGATTGAACCGGCAAGGTTTCCGCCGCCGGACGTGAATTCCCAGGTAAACTGGTTGGCGAATCCCACGAGCATTTGGCCGGCCGTGGCAAACTGGCGCCGCAGTTGCACATCGGTCGCAGTCGTGTGCGTGTTCGAATCCCCGATTCTCGCGCCCGGGATTACGCCGTTGCCACGAATCAGCCGAGGCTGGCCCAGTTCGCCCGAGTGATTCTGCGTCGTGTCGGTGCCGCCGAAGAACTGGGTATCGAGGCGGAATCGCTCGGCGCTGACATCCAACGCCGAGAGATAGATCGTCTCAAGCTGCCTCTGGTAACTTGGCGAATGCATGTACGTTAGTCGCAGCGCCGAGTCGACGGTCAAGATGACCTCGTCCTTCTCGTTCATCTCGGCGTAGTCAGGCAGGTAGTCCCGCCAGCAGGGGTTTTCCAGCTCTATCCGGTCGCCGTTACGGTGCCAGCGTGGCCACCCCTTTTTGCAGTCCACCCAGTGCATGTATTGATGTGACGCTGGATCGTCGGGCGGCATCGGTGGATGATCGGGGTCGTAAGGATCGTAATACCGGCTGCGCGGGTCCAATTCCACAGAGAAACCTTGCAGCTCCCACCCCAGATCATTGGACTTCTCTGCGACCAGATCGTGGACCTCGGAATCCGCCTTTTGCCGGAACTGCCGACGACTACACCCGAGCGTTCCGACGATAACGGCGCCTACGAGCGCAAGCGCGAGCCACAAGAATGGACGAATCGACTTGATCGACCTCACGAAAGCCCCCCCAAGGGCCCAGGCTGAGGCGTTGCCCGAGCAGGAACAGAAACTGACACATCCACTTAGTTCCTCAATGAACGTCTATCGAACGTCAAGATGGGGGGACTTTAGCGATATTACGGGAAGTACCAGTTTTGACGGGAAGCCTCGCGTCGAAGGGCCGTTGGTGTTAAGCTGGATGCCGTGCGCACCTGCCACGCGCACCTTCCTGAACTGCGATCTGGTGATTCGTGTAGCCCTTTAGCCAACTGCCGTGGACGTAGGCTTCCCTGTTGGAGTTCACGCTTCAGCGTGTCTTCGCGTGCTCAGGCAGAGATGCGCAGATGAAGCGTGAAATCCAACTGTCCGCGAGACAAGACATGACCGACGGATTTGAATACGCTGGCGAACTGTATCAGCTACGCAGCGGCGGTGAAGAAGCGGTTGCCGAGCTGTTCGGCCGCTACAGGGAAAAGCTGCTGCGAATGATCGCTTTCCGGCTGGATAGCCGGATCATCGGCAAGGTGGATGGCGAGGACATTCTGCAGGACGCCTTTGTGGAAACCGCTCGCCGGATCCAGGACTACCTCGACCGACCCTCCGTGCCTTTCTTCGTTTGGCTTCGCCAGATCACCAGACAGGTATTGATCGACACTCACCGGCGGTATCTCGGAGCCAAGATGCGCGACGTCAATCAGGAGGTGGGTTTGTTTCACGGGGGATCGGCGGATACGACTTCAAGCGGCTTGGCCGCTCAATTGGCCGATAGCCTCACGTCGCCAAGCCAGTTTGCCGTGCGCGAAGAAATGGTCGCCGAGTTGCGAACGGCCCTGGACGAACTCGACGAGATCGACCGAGAAGTGCTCGTGCTTCGACACCTGGAGGAACTCAGCAACAACGAGGTGGCTGAAATCCTGGGCATTGACAAATATGCGGCAAGTAAACGTTACCTGCGGGCACTCGAGCGGCTGAGAGGCGCAATGCCTGTCGGCGTGTAACCCCAGCCCGCGATGTGGCATGGTCTCTGCGCTGTGGCATGGTCTCCCGACCATGCCACAGGATCGACCGGAGGTCTCCCGAATCGTCCCCGGTTCACTTTGACGTCAACGAATCATGATCGATTCGACCAGTGAACGCGATCCAGTGGAAATGCTGGCAGACGAGTTCGCCTCGCGATATAGAAATGGCGAATTCCCGTCGGTCGCGGAGTACGCAACAAAGTACCCAGAGTATGCTGGACGGATCGAGACGTTGTTTCCCACCGTCGCCATGATGGAGCAACTCCGGACCGAGGAGAAATCCAAACGCGCAGCCGCAGCCAGGCGAGCGGGGTTTGGCGGCCCACCGGATCACATTGGCGACTTCGACATCATTCGGGAAATCGGTCGCGGCGGCATGGGCATTGTGTACGAGGCCGAGCAGCGGTCGCTCGCCCGACGGGTCGCCGTCAAGGTGCTGCCCAAACACGTGCTCCTGCTCGACAAGCACTTGAAACGATTCCAACGCGAGGCGCAAACGGCTGCCAAACTTCGACACACGAATATCGTTTCCGTATTTGGCGTGGGCGAACAGGACGGGCTGCACTACTACGTCATGCCGCTCATCCGAGGCATTGGACTAGACGAGATCATCCGCGAGTTGTGCCGGGCCGATACCTCTGACCGAGACATCAAACGTGTTGTGCCGGCGCTCGTAGCAGACAAATTCCCAACGACAGAGTCGGCCGCTGGGAATGTGGGCGAAGCAACTTCCTCGTTTAACCGCAAGCCGGAGGCGTGCGCGTCCCCCCGCGCACGCCTCCGGCTTGCGGTTAAACGATCCCAATCGGGAGTCTGTTCTATTGGAGTTCCAGCGGGTAACTGGCGCACAGTGGCCCATTTCGGCATCCAGGCCGCCGAAGCTCTCGACCACGCGCACGTGCAGGGCACGCTGCACCGCGACATCAAGCCCGGCAATCTGCTGGTCGACGCCGACGGTGTTGTCTGCGTGGCCGATTTTGGCCTCGCAAGAGCGGTGGATCACTCGGACGTAAGCCGCAGCGGCGAAGTGGTCGGCACTTTGCGATACATGGCCCCCGAGCAAATGCGCGGCGATGCTGATGCGCGCAGCGACATCTATGCGTTGGGACTGACGTTGTACGAGTTGCTGACACTCCAGCCGGCGTTCGATGACACAGACCTCAGGCGTTGCCAAAACGGCCAGCCAATTCGCCGGGAACCGGTTCAGCCGAGAAAGATGAACCGCACGATTCCGCGAGACCTTGAAACGATCATTCTGAAGTGTCTAGCCCCCGAGCCATCGAAACGTTACCAGACCGCGGCCGCGCTAGCAGCCGATTTGCGACGTTTGCTTGCCGACCGGCCGATTCGCGCTCGTCGAGCTTCTTCGATCGAACGCGTCTGGCGCTGGTGCCGCCGCAACCCGGCACTGGCGGCTATGTCCGCACTGGCCGCAATATTGCTGATCGCCGTCGCGGCCACCGTAGTGACCGGCAGTATTCGAACGAGAAGAGCCTATGACGAGGCAAGCGGGGCATATGCGGACGCTAAGAAGTCGCTAAATCGGGCCGAGGCAACGTCACAATTGGCAATGGAGGTCCTGGACGATATCTACCTGCAGCTCTCGCCCGATCGCGACCGGATCTCGTCGGATGGCAGCCCAATTGGCGAAGACGAGGTCAAGCTGTCGCTTGATCGAGCCTCGACGCAATGGCAAGTCTCGAACGAGACGGCATTGCTGCTGGAGAATCTGCTCGTGTTCTACGACCGCTTGGCGGAGCAGACCCCGAGTGACTCGCAAGTGATGCTGGAATCGGCGATCGCCAGCCGGCGGGTCGGAGACATACGTCAGCGTCTTGGCCAAATGGATCAAGCGGAACGCGAATACGCACGGGCGGTCGAGAAACTCAAAGCGCTTATCGAATGGCCAGACGCAGACATCGCCATCCTCACGCAACTGGCCCGAACCCATAACGAGATTGGCAACGTCCGCTCGGCAAGACTCGAACATCGACGGGCGTATGAATCCCACGTACAATCCTTTTCCATTCTCCAGTCCGTCGAACCTGCCGACGGGTCTGCCGATCAGTACCGCCACGAACTTGCCCGCACGCTGTATTTCTTGGCCGGGAAACGTCTTGGTGGATTTGCCAGTCGGCGCGGGGATCAAACCAACGGGGACGCGACGGGTTCCGGGCCGCATCACTACAAGAGCAACGAATACCGCGAGAGGGCCATCGGCATCCTCGAAGATTTGACTCGCGAACATCCGGGCGTCGCGGATTACCGATTTCTTCTCGCGCTCTGCCACCGACTGTCGGGGATTGGCCCAGCGCCATGCCGAAGCACCAGCGCTGTACGATCCCGGCAGCAGGCAATTCAGATACTGACGGAACTCAAGGCACAGCATCCCAATGTTACCGACTACCGATACGAACTAAGTGCAACCTACGCTGCCGTTCATGTCGGTTTGTACTCCTGGGAAAGCTGCTCCGAGATTCCGCCCGAAACCGAACACGATCTGCTCAAAGCACTGGTCGAGTTACGATGGCTTGTCACTCACAGCCCCACGATTCCGGAATACGCCCGTTCGCAGACAGTCGTGCTGGCCAAGCTGGGCACGGTGTGTTGGGAGAACGATCGTCTAAGAGACACGGAAGACTTTTTTCAGAAGGCCTTCGAAAAACAGAGTACTGTCGTGACAAACTTCCCCGACCTGCCGTCACACAATCGCGTGCTTCTCGAGTTCGTGCGTCTGCGGTTGGGACAGGTTCGCTTCCAGCGCGACATCGACTCGCAAGATCCCGGTGCGTCGAGCGAGGCACGTAAACTGCTGGAAACGTCGATCGACAATCTCACCGAACTGACGAAGAGGCCCGAACTTGCGGAGGATCGACTCGCCTGGAGTTCGCTACAGTGCGCCTACGAAGTGCTCGGCCCCGAATACGCCAAAGCCAGCCAGAAGGAGAAGGCGGAAGAGGCCCAGAAGACAGGCGAGGAAATACGGAATCGCATGTCCGGCACACGAAAACGCCAACGACGCCGGCGAGCCCCACCTTCCATCTAGTGCTCCGTCAGTAGAGTCTCACTCCGCAATCTGCACGCACGGTGCCCCACCCTACGCCGACTCAATGGCGGCACGTCCGTGCGGAAGATGGATGCGGGCAACCCATCGCTGTTGACCAGGTTTGGGATCGCCGTGTCACTCCAGGCGAAGCGGACGGCGACTGGCTTGTCCACGGCTTGGCTGTGGACCAAGACCGTATTTCCTTCGATCACTGCCGTCGCGGGATGGAAGACCTTGTCTTCTCCGGCAATGGTAAAATGCGTCGGTGCTTGGTCATCGCTGGTCGCCAGACCCTTTGCGGTATGCTTGAATCGAATCCGGATCTTGTTGTCCTCGACTGCCATCGACTCGTAGATCGGTCCGGCGTGCGGAATGTTTTGTCCGTAGACCGTGGCCAACGCCCAATGGGCCATTCGTCGGCCTACGTCCTGTTTGTTGGTGAAGTGCAATTCTTCCAGGTCGCCAATGTCCATGGTCGGCGCGACGCCCGTGTTGCGAAGCTCGTCCAAGACAAGCAACTGCGATTCACGCTGCAATGCGTACGCATCCTCGTGCTGTTTGGGCCACCGGTCGCACGGAAACGGGGCTGGTTGTACCATTCCGAACGAAAACGGTCCCTGTCCCCAACGGGAACGCCAATCGCAGATCATCGTCGACAGAAGGGCTCGACTGTGTTCCGCCCAGTAGAGATTCCCCAGCCCCTGGTAGGAAATCACGCCACGGATTCCGAAGGGGATCAACGGCGCGATCATTCCGTTGTACAGACAAGCGGGCCGATGTCGGGATGTGCGCGGATCGTCCGGTTTGGCGGGACTGGGCGGCGTCTTTCTGCCTTGGCTCTCGGCATCGGCGGCCAACTGCTTCCAGCGTTTCAATTCGCGCTGGTAGTCTGCCATTGCTTGGTCCGCGTCATCATCGGCAATCGCGTCTTGCCACCACCGAAGGATCGGACGCAATGCAGGCTGCGAATCAAGCGCCTCTTTGCTGGTCCATGCTTCGACCCGAGTTCCGCCCAAATAGCTCTGCAACACGCCAACGGGAACGCCCTGTTCTTTGTGAATTCGCCGCCCGAAGAAATAACCGATACCCGAAACGTCGCCTACGGTTCGAGGACTGCACGCAAACCAGTTGCCCACACAATCGTCTTGAGGCTCATCGGCTAGATTCAGCCTGACGGTGAAAAAGCGGATCTCCGGATACTTGGCGGCGGCAATCTCCTTTTTCGCATTGTCACAACGTTTCACCGGCCAGAAGATGTTGGACGGTCCCGTACAGAACCAAACTTCGCCAACCAGCACATCGCGAACGATCCGTTCCGAACCCGAAGAAGTCCGCAGGCGGATTTCGATGGGTTCAGATCGGGCGGAAAGCGGGGGAAGCTGAACCTGCCAACCCCCGCCTTGCCCTACTTCGGCGGTTACGGTGTGACCGGCGACAGTCGCAACCACTTTCTCGCCAGGCTCTGCCCATCCCCACACTGGATTCGCGCGGTCCTGCTGCAGCACCATACCGTCGGAAATAACGGCAGGCAGGCGCAACTCGGCTGCCGCAACATTTGCGGACAAGGTCAGCAAAAGCCCTGTCACAGCACCGCAACGCGAGAAGTTCATGGTCATGCGTGTTGTCTCCGGGCTTCTGTAAACGGGAAGCTAGTAACTCAAGAGGCAAATGGATCTCTCCCGTCACCCCGCTGCTTGCCAGCGGGGAACGGTGTTCAAAACCAGATCGCACTCCCGAAAACACGCCTCTCCCCTCCGCCCCACGCCGCCCGAGGCGGCGTGGGGCGGAGGGGAGAGGTTCGTTCTTTGATGATGCGTCTGGTATTGAACATGGCTCCGCGGGGACAAGCCCCTGCGGTGGCCGGAAATCACGCAGATTGATGGCGCCGGCCGCGAACTCTCTACCGTTCGAGTTAGTAAGTTGACTGTGTTCAGCGTAAACGCGGAATCTCCTCGTCCAGGACCAAGGCACGTACGTACTGCACCGGCGGCGAGCCGTAGGACAGGATCTTGTCGTGATACTTCTTCAGATCGAAGTCTGCGCCCCACGCGCGTTCGATGTCGCGCCGCAGATCGAAGTGCTCCAGGGTCCCTACGAAGTAAGTCGAAAGCTGCGTCGAGGTCAGTTGGGCACGTACCCATTTGGCTGCGGCTTCGCGTTCTTCTTGGAACGTGTCTTCCATCATCAGTCGCATCGCCTCATCACGCGTCATGTCCCCGGCGTGGATCGCCTGGTCGATTATTGCGTTGCCGATTCCGCGCAGGTACCACTTCAAGTTGATCAAACGCATCAGCGGATCGCCGTCCAGAAAACCCTCGTCGATCATCATGCGTTCCGAATAGATGGCCCAGCCTTCGATAAACACGCCCGACGAGAGCACGGCCCGCAATTTGCCTGGGTAGCGATTCGAGTGGGCCAGTTGGACGAAGTGGCCGGGCATGGCCTCGTGCATGGTCAGATCGTGAATGGACCGCACGTTGTACTCGCGCAGGAACGACTGCACTTGTTCGTCGTTCCAGTCCTCGGGCAGCGGCGCCACGGCGTAGAACGTCTTCAGCCCCACGTCCAGCGGGCCGGGCGAATCGCAATAGGCCAGCGATACGCCTCGCTGGAATTCGGGCATGATGATGATTTCCACGGGATCCGGCGGCAGGGTCAACAGATCCTTCTTGCGTGCGAACGCCGTAGTCAGTTTCAGCGATTCTCTCGCCGTCTCGACGACCTGATCCGCCGCGGGCGTATCCAGATAGGCCAATTCCAGGCAAGCGCGAATAATGGCCTGCTTGTACTCGGGCGACGGTTCAGCGGGAAACGCTGTGTGAGGATACTTCTCCTTGTAGACTTGCTGCGAGATGCCATACATCTCGTCGCGTACGCGGATCATTTCCCGCTCGGCCCGGTCCCGCAGATGGGCTCGGGTGAGCGGTGTCTTGAGCGTAAACGCGAGCTTCTGATCGTACAGCTCTGGACCTATGCGAAAATCTCCGGCCGCGTTGGGCAGCAGTTCGGACTCAAGCCACTTCTGATGCTCTTCCACCACCGCTCGGGCCGTCGCCATGGCCCGTTCCAGACGGTCACGCTCGTCTT
Source organism: Pirellulaceae bacterium (assembly GCA_016784735.1). GTDB lineage: Bacteria > Planctomycetota > Planctomycetia > Pirellulales > Pirellulaceae > JADHUC01. Next base: position 25,527 of record JADHUC010000068.1, read on the forward strand.
GGGGCAGTTTGCCTAGGTTGGGTTTGACGAAATTGTCCATGATGCTCAGCACGCCGGGGTTCTGCTTCACGGCCGTTTCGGCGTGGATTTTCGGCACGCGTTTCGGATCGAGCGTGACACGGATTTGGCGAAACAGGCGAGGGAATTGTTCCAGGCGATCGGCAACGTGCCCGAGACGTTTCTCCATGGGAGCGAAATCTCGGGCCATCAGACTGTAGATTGCTCCACCCGACAGTCCCGTGTACGACAGCGGGTTCCAGGCCCATTCCTGCAGCGTATCCAACCGCCACAGCGAGCCTTCCAGATCATGTTCCAGCAGGGCATAGTCCACTTGGTTCGCGCGCGATAGCTCAGCCGAATCGATGTTCCGGAGTTGTTCGAGATACATGCGGCAAAACGCTCGCTGCCGAGCCCGCGCTTCCTCGCTCACTTCATTCAATTGGCTATCGAAGCGATGGTCGCCCAAGCCAGTCGCCGAAACGGGCGACAACGCCGGGGATTCATCCACATAGCGTGCTGCAAGTTGTTCGAACTGCCCGTCCGCGGAAATCGCCGCGGGGCCCAGGATTTGGATTAGAACCGCCGCCATTGGTAACGCTGACATCTTGGCTCCTTTCAGGCATCTCTTGTTTTCCGAGCAAATCTCCAGGTGTCGACTCTCGGAGCATACAATATCTGTTAACGAATCGACAGACTGCCGATGCAACGCGTAAATCGGGCTCAGACGCGTTTCCGGCTGATGCGGGACGGCCAACCAAAACTCTTTCTGCCACTTATTCGTCTTACAGGTGTACTTGCGCACGCCTCGTCCCAAACCGGGGCGGAGTTGCGCCCGAAACTCTGTTCCGAGCGGTTCCCTTGAAGTATCGTTAGATAAGTACACGTTTCTCTGTACTTGCCGCGACACTCACAGCCTCGGCGAATACCTAATGAGGGTGGTTTTTGAATGAAGTTGAATCAGATCGCACTGCTGATGGCGATCGGCGCGGCCCAGATTTCCCTGGCCGACGTCGATTTGGTGACCATTCCGACGCGCGAAGACGTGCAACTGACCATCTACAATTCCGAAGACATCACCATGGTTCGGGAGCACCGTCTGTTGACCGTCAAGCCCGGGATCAACCGCATTCAGTTCACGTGGGCAAACACGCTGATCGACCCGACCAGCATCAACTTCCGGATCCTCGATTTTCAGGACAAGGTCGACCTGATCGACACGACGTTTCCTGCCGGTCGCAACGATGCGCTCGAGTGGAACATCAGCAGCCGCATGGCGGGCAAGGTACCGGTCGAGATTCGCTATTTCACTAGCGGTATCACCTGGAAAGCGGACTATGTGGGCATCGCCAACGAAGACGAGACGGAATTGCATCTGACCGGATATGTTCGCGTCTTCAATAACTCGGGTGAACTGTACGACCTAGCCCAGACGCGGATGGTCGTCGGCACGATCAACTTGGTCGAGAAGATCGCCGATTTGGCACAACGACCGGCCCCAGGCCCTGGCTCCGTTCCGGGCTCGTCCTCGGACCGTGCCAATATGCAATGGGGATTCGAGAATGCACTGAAAAAGGCAGGCGGCTTTGGTGGTGGCTTTGGTGGAGGCGGCATGGGGGGGATGGGAATGGCGGCGCCCGCCAAACCGAAGACCGTCGTCAAAGAGGGGCTTTCCGAGTACTTCATCTTCTCGATCGAAGGCCGCGAAGACATCAAGGACAAGGAACCTAAGCGACTCGTCTCCATGAAAGTGGCCGAAGTACCGCTGGAGTGCATCTACAAATTGACCGACCGCGTGAAGGGCGAATTTTTCACCAAGCACTACCGCTTCAAGAACGAGAAGCTGAAGGACGACCAGGGCAACGACAAGGACTTGCCGGCCATGGAGAACCTGGGCCTGTCGCCGCTGCCGGACGGCCTGGTTCGACTGTATTCGGAGTACGCCAACAAAGATCTAGCATACATTGGCGGAAACTCGACCAAGTACGTACCAATCGGTGACCGCGTCGAAGTGAACGTCGGTCGCGACAACGACATCACGATCGTTCGGCGGCGGAAAGACGAGCGTTTCACGAACATCGTGTCCCGCCAGTACAAGCGACGGATCGACGACGAGTTCGTGATGTACTACGACCTAATCGACTACGACAAGACACTCTATTTCGAAGAGGAAATCGTATCGGGCAAGCCGGTCGACGTGAAGGTCGAATTGGAGCGTCGTTTTGACGCGAATGTCGTCTTGTGGGCGGAAGATGCTCCGCCGAAGGATTGGACATCGAGCGAGCCCGGTGCCTACGTCGACTTGCACGAGATCGCCGGCCGCAAAGAACGCGTGGATCAGAACCACGCAAAATACTTCCTGGATCTCAAACCCGGCGAGAAACGGCTGGTTACGTATCCGGTGACTTACAAACACCGCAAGATCGGTCCGGAATTGAACCAGGAGAAGAAGCGGGAACCGCTGTGAAGAGAATGACCAATGTCCAAATCCCAATGACCAACGACGGAGGCCGGTGGACATGAAAACTGTAGTGTGCGGCAGCCGTTTGTTGGAGTCCAGGCTTCAGCCTGTCCCTCGCAGCCTAAAGGCTGTACTCCAGCGGATATTTCAAAACAGCCGTAGCATAATGGTTTTGTTAGGTCTGATGCTGTTCCCGTTGGCGGGCACCGCGCTGGCGGATGTGGATTTGGTGACGATTCCGACTCGCGAAGGCGTGCAACTGACGATCTACAATTCGGAAGACGTGACCATGGTCCGTGAGCATCGGTTGCTGACGGTCAAACCGGGGATCAACCGTATTCAGTTTACGTGGGCCAACACGCTGATCGACCCGACCAGCATCGATTTCCGGATTCTGGACCAGGTCGACAAGGTGGACCTGATCGACACCACCTTTCCCACCGGACGCAACGACGCACTGCAGTGGAATATCCGAAGTCAGATCGCCGGGAAAATCCCCGTCGAGATCCGTTATTTCACCAGCGGCATCACGTGGAAAGCAGACTACGTCGGCATTGCTAACGAAGACGAGACCAAACTGAATCTGACCGGCTACGTTCGCGTGTTCAACAACTCGGGCGAGTTGTACGACAACGCGCAAACGCGATTGGTGGTCGGCACGATCAATCTCGTCGAGAAGATAGCCGACTTGGCCACACGCCCGGCACCGGGCGACGACTCAGGGCCCCAGCCCGGGTACGCCGGTCGCTCGCAGGAGAACCGCCAAAAGATGCGTGAAAAGCTCGACGAAGCGGTGACGACATACGGCGCGAGGTTCCGCGGCGGCAGGGGCAAACCGGCGGAAGAGGCGAAACAGGTTGTCAAAGAGGGCTTGTCGGAGTATTTCATCTTTGCGATCGAAGGCCGCGAAGACATCAAGGACAAGGAGCCCAAACGACTCGTGTCAATGAAAGTGGGCGAGGTACCGCTGGAGTGCATCTACAAATTGACCGATCGCGAAAAGGGCGACTCGTTCACCAAGTTCTACCGCTTCAAGAACGAAAAGCTGAAGGACGACAAAGGCAACGAGAAAGACCTTTCGGCTATGGAAAACCTGGGCCTATCGCCGCTGCCGGACGGTATGGTGCGATTGTACTCGGAGTACACAAACAAAGACCTCGCCTACGTCGGCGGCACCTCGACGAAATACGTGCCCATCGGCGACCGAGTGGAGGTGAACGTCGGTCGCGACAGTGATATCACGATTGTCCGGCGAGTGAAGGACCAGCAGATAACAAACGTCGTTTCGCGTCAGTACAAACGCCGGATCGACGACGAATTCGTGATGTACTACGACATGATCGACTTCGACGAGACGTTCTACTACGAGGAAGAAATCGTCTCCGGAAAAGCAGTCGACGTGAAGGTCGAATTGGAACGCCGCTTTGACGCGAACGTGGTACTGTGGGCCGAAGACGCACCACCGGCGGACTGGGATTCCGACGAACCGGGAGCCTACGTGGATCTGCATCAGATCGCCGGGCGCAAGGAGCGCGTGGATCAAAACCACGTGAAGTACTTCCTTGATCTCGCACCGGGAGAAAAGCGATTCATCACTTATTCGGTCACCTACAAACGTCGCAAGATGGGACCGGAGTTGAATCAGGAAAGAAAACGCGAGCGGCTATGAAGAGAATGACCAATGTCCAAGTCCCAATGACCAATGATGGAGGCGATTAGACATGAGAAATGCCATCATGGCCCTGCTGGGGTTGACGCTATTCCCATTGATGGGCACTGCGTTGGCGGATGTGGATTTGGTGACCGTTCCGCGGCGCGAAGGGACGCAGCTTACGATCTACAACTCTGAAGATATCACGATGGTCCGCGAAACTCGGCTGCTGACCGTCAAGCAGGGGATCAACCGTATTCAGTTTACGTGGGCCGACACGCTGATCGACCCTACCAGCATCGACTTTCGTATCCTCGATCACCACGACGACGTTAATCTAGTCGACACCACGTTTCCCGCGGGGCGCAACGATGCACTCCAGTGGAACATTCAGAGTGGGATGGCCGGGAAGATACCGGTCGAGATTCGCTACTTTACCAGTGGGATCACATGGAAAGCCGACTATGTGGGCATCGCCAACGGAGATGAGACAAAGCTGCACCTGACCGGCTACGTCCGCGTATACAATGACTCCGGCGAACTGTACGACAACGCTGAGGTGCGGCTGGTGGTGGGCTCGATCAACCTGGTCGAGAAGATTGCTGATTTGGCGATGAGGGGACTGAAGGGGCTCCTTGGTCCCGTAGAAATCGAACTCCTCGAAGGTCTAGATACCATAGTCCTGCGAGGCCGCAAGCAAGACGTCAACAAGACGCGGGATCTGATAGCCTCAATAGATCGGCTGGAACGAGACGGCAAAGATACATTGGCCCGCCCGAAGGAAGTCGTCAAACAGGGTCTTTCCGAGTATTTCCTCTTCACGATTGACGGCCGTGAGGACATCGAGGACAAGCAGCCCAAACGATTGGTTTCCATGAAGGTGGCCGAAGTGCCGCTGGAATGCGTCTACAAACTGACCGACCGCGAGGAAGGTGACTTCTTCACTAAGTATTACCGCTTCAAGAACGAGCAGCTAAAAGACGACCAGGGCAACGACAGAGATCTGCCCGCCATGGAGAACTTGGGACTTTCGCCGCTGCCGGACGGCATGGTGCGGCTGTATTCGAAGTATGCCAACAAGGATCTGGCCTATGTCGGCGGCACGTCGACCAAGTACGTGCCGATCAGCGATCGCGTAGAAGTGAACGTCGGCCGCGATACCGACATCACGATTGTCCGGCACACCAAGGACCAGCAGATCGCCAATGTTGTCGCGCGACAGTACCAACGACGGATCGACGACCAGTTCGTCATGTACTACGACCTTGTGGACTACGACGAGACGTTCTACTACGAGGAAGAGATCGTTTCGGGCAAGCCAGTCGACGTGAAGGCCGAGCTTGAACGTCGCTTTGACGCGAACGTGGTCCTCTGGTCCGAAGACGCGCCGCCAAAGGACTGGACATCGGACGAACCGGGCGCCTACGTGGACCTGCACGGGATCGCCGGCCGCAAGGAACGCGTGGACCAGAACCATGTAAAGTACTTCCTGGAACTGAAACCGGGCGAGAAGCGGCTGATCACGTACTCGGTGACCTACAAACGCCGGAAGGTTGCGCCTGAGTTGAATCAGGAAAAGAAGCGGGAGCCGCTCTGAGGAAATGACCAAGGACCAAATCCCAATGACCAATGAAAGAACGCGGAAACGGGCTCACGCAACGTGCAAGCGGCTGATTGCCATGCCCGGCTTGTTGGTGCTCGCGATGGCGACCGCGGCGCTGGCCGATGTCGACTTGGTGACGATTCCGACTCGCGAAGGCGTGCAACTGACGATCTACAATTCGGAAGACATCACCATGGTGCGGGAACACCGGCTGTTGACGGTCAAGAAAGGGATCAATCGAATCCAATTCTCTTGGGCGAACACGCTGATCGACCCGACCAGTATCGACTTCCGGATTCTGGATCACGTGGACAAAGTGGATTTGGTCGATACCACATTCCCTTCCGGCCGCAATGATGCGCTGCAGTGGAATATCCAAAGCGGCATGGCCGGGAAGATACCGGTCGAGATCCGCTACTTCACCAGTGGCATTACGTGGAAAGCAGATTACGTCGGCATCGCCAACGAAGACGAGACGAAATTGCATCTGACGGGTTACGTTCGCGTGATGAACAACTCGGGCGAACTATACGACAACGCTCAGACACGCCTGGTCGTCGGCACAATCAACCTGGTCGAGAAGATCGCCGACTTGGCCACTCGTCCCGCCCCCGGCATGCCGCAGCCTGAAGAAGCGCCCGAGAGTCGCACCGCGACGAGGCGTGACGTCATGCAAGAACGGTTCAAGGAGGTGGTGGAGAACTACGCCAAGCGGCTCGGCGACGATGAAGTCACGGCCGCCAAGAAGGTTGTGAAACAAGGCTTGTCCGAGTATTTCATCTTCGCCATCGAAGGCCGCGAAGACATCAAGGACAACGAGCCGAAGCGGCTGGTTTCCATGATAGTGGCCGACGTGCCGCTGGAGTGCATCTACAAGCTGACCGACCGCGAGAAGGGCGACGTGTTCACCAAGTACTACCGCTTCAAGAACGAAAAGCTAAAGGACGAGCAGGGTAACGACAAAGATCTGTCCGCCATGGAGAACCTGGGCCTTTCACCATTGCCGGACGGCATGGTACGACTCTATTCAGAGTATGCCAACAAGGATCTCGCTTACGTCGGCGGCACTTCGACTAAGTACGTACCGATCAGCGACCGTGTTGAAGTGAACGTTGGCCGGGATCCGGATATCACCATCACTCGCCGCGCCAAAGACCAGAAGATCACGAACGTAGTCTCGCGCCAATACAAACGCCGGATCGACGACGAATTCGTGATGTACTACGACCTCGTGGACTACGACGAGACGTTCTACTACGAAGAAGAGATCGTTTCGGGCAAACCGGTGGACGTGAAAGTCGAACTGGAACGACGTTTCGACGCCAACGTCGTCCTGTGGGCAAAAGACGCGCCGCCCGCGGACTGGGCGTCGGACGAGCCCGGCGCGTACGTCGACCTCCACAATATCGCAGGCCGCAAGGAACGTGTCGACCAGAACCACGTCAAGTACTTCCTGGAGCTGAAGCCGGGCGAGAAGCGATTGGTCACGTACTCGGTGACCTACAAACGCCGCAAGATGCCGCCGGAGTTGAATCAAGAAAAGAAGCGGGAGCCGCTGTGAAGAGAATGACCAATGACCAAGCCCCAATGACCAATGATGAGTAAACAATGAGAAGCGTAGCAATTGTTCTGTTAGCTGTTGTGCTGACTGCTCCGGCCACGATAGGGCTGGCCGATGTCGACTTGGTGACGATCCCCACGCGCGAAGGCGTGCAATTGACGATCTACAACTCGGAAGACATTACGATGGTCCGTGAGCATCGTTTGCTGACGGTCAAGCCGGGTATCAATCGTATTCAATTCACGTGGGCCAATACGCTAATCGACCCCACCAGCATCGATTTTCGGATTCTGGACCAGGTGGACAAAGTGGATCTGGTCGACACGACCTTCCCTTCGGGTCGCAATGATGCCTTGCAGTGGAACATCCGCAGCAAGCTGGCCGGCAAGGTACCCGTCGAGATCCGCTACTTCACCAGCGGCATCACGTGGAAGGCGGACTATGTGGGCATCGCCAACGAGGACGAAACGGAGTTGCGGCTGACCGGTTATGTTCGAGTGTTCAACAACTCCGGAGAACTGTACGACAACGCGCAAACGCGACTCGTGGTCGGCACGATCAATCTGGTGGAGAAGATCGCGGATTTGGCGACGCGCCCGGCTCCGGGACTGGGTTACCGCGGATTGGACGAATCCGGCCGCGCAGAGTTAAGGAAACACTTCGCGGATGGAGTAGTGAAGTCGGAAACCGCGGCGGGCGACCCATTTGCCGACATGCCCGTGGAGCTAGGCCAAGCATCCGCGCCCAAGAAAGTGGTGAAGGAAGGTCTGTCCGAGTATTTCCTTTTCGCCATCGAAGGCCGTGAAGACATCGAGGACAAGAAGCCCAAACGGCTGGTGGCCATGGAGGTGACCGAAGTACCGTTGGAGTGCATCTACAAATTGACGGACCGTGAGGATGGCGACTTCTTCACCAAGTACTATCGCTTCAAGAACGAGAAACTGAAGGACGAGCAAGGCAACGACAAAGACCTATCGGCCATGGAGAATCTCGGCCTCTCGCCGCTGCCGGACGGCATGGTGCGACTGTATTCCGAGTACGCCAACAAGGATCTGGCCTACGTTGGCGGCACGTCGACCAAGTACGTGCCCATCGGCGACCGTGTGGAAGTGAACGTCGGCCGCGACAGCGACATTACCATTGTGCGTCGCTTGAAGGACCAAAAGATCGCCAATGTCGTCTCGCGTCAGTACAAACGCCGGATCGACGACGAATTCGTGATGTACTACGACCTGGTCGACTACGACGAAACGTTCTACTACGAAGAGGAAATTGTCTCGGGCAAGCCGGTGGACCTGAAAGTCGAACTGGAGCGTCGTTTTGACGCTAACGTAGTCCTGTGGTCCGAGGACGCTCCGCCCGCGGATTGGACATCCGACGAACCGGGCGCCTACGTGGACCTGCACCAGATCGCAGGCCGCAAGGAGCGCGTCGACCAAAATCACGTGAAGTATTTTCTTGAGCTGAAACCGGGCGAGAAGCGACTGGTGACCTATTCGGTGACCTACAAGCGTCGCAAAGTTCAACCTGAATTGAATCAGGACAGAAGACGCGAGCGGCTGTGAAGATAATGACCAATGACCAAGCCCCAATGACCAAACTTTGACGGGAGGCGGGAGATCATGAGAAAGCTAACGATTCTGGCAAGCATGCTGCTGGGCGTTCTGTGGAACACGGCGTCGGCCGACGTCGACCTGGTGACGATCCCCACGCGCGAGGGCGTGCAACTTACGATCTACAACTCGGAAGACATCACCATGGTGCGGGAGCATCGGTTGCTGACCGTCAAACCGGGCATCAACCGCATCCAGTTCACGTGGTCGGCCACGTTGATTGATCCCACGAGCATCGACTTCCGGATTCTGGACCACGTGGACAAGGTGGATCTGGTCGACACCACTTTCCCCTCCGGGCGCAACGATGCGTTGCAGTGGAACATCAGCAGCAAGATGGCCGGGAAGATTCCTGTCGAGATCCGCTACTTCACCAGCGGAATCACGTGGAAAGCGGACTACGTCGGCATTGCCAACCAAGACGAGACGAAGTTGAACGTAACGGGCTATGTCCGGGTCTACAACAACTCGGGCGAATTGTACGACAACGCTCAAACGCGACTGGTCGTCGGCACGATCAATCTGGTCGAGAAGATCGCCGACCTGGCTACTCGCCCCGCTCCAGGCGGCCCGCCCGTGCCGAAAAGGCCAATGCCCCCGATGGAGCCGACCGTGGAGACCGCACCGAGAGCTGCACTGGCTCTGGAAGGTGCAATCGAAGAGGCCGAAGAGGCGGATGCCGAAGGGGAGAAGAAGGTCGTCAAGCAGGGCCTGTCCGAGTATTTTCTGTTCACCATCGAGGGCCGCGAAGACATTAAGGAAAAAGAGCCCAAGCGGCTGGTTTCCATGAAGGTGGCCGATGTGCCGTTGGAGTGTATCTACAAACTGACCGACCGCGAGCGTGGCGACTCTTTCACCAAGTTCTACCGTTTCAAGAATGAAAAGCTGCTGGACGAGCAAGGTAACGAAATAGACCTGCCGGCTATGGAAAACCTGGGCCTGTCGCCGTTGCCGGACGGCATGGTGCGATTGTATTCCGAGTACGTCAACAAGGATCTGGCCTACGTCGGCGGGACGGTAACCAAGTACGTACCGATCGGCGACCGCGTCGAGGTGAACGTGGGCCGTGATCCGGATATCACTATCGTTCGTCGGCAGAAGGACCAACAGATCACCAACGTCCTCGCTCGCCAGTACAAACGCCGGATCGACGACGAGTTTGTGATGTACTACGACATGATCGACTACGACGAGACGTTCGTCTACGAAGAAGAAATCGTCTCGGGCAAGCCCGTCGTCGCGAAAGCAGAAATCGAACGTCGCTTCGATGCCAACGTGGTTCTCTGGGGCAGTGATGGCCAGCCGAAGGACTGGAACAGCGACGAGGAAGGCGCCTACGTCGACCTGCACGAGATCGACGGGCGTGTCGAACGAGTCGACCAGAACCATGTGAAGTACTTCTTGGACCTCAACCCCGGTGAAAAGCGGTTTGTCAAATACTCCGTTACCTATAAACGTCGCAAAGTGGGACCGGAGTTGAATCAGGAAAAGAAGCGGGAACGGCTGTAAGAGAAGAAATGACCAATGACCAAATCCCAATGACCAATGTGGGAGACGAGTAAGCTATGAAGAACGTCACGATGGTACTGCTGGGCTTGGCGATGGTTGCTCCGGCGACGATTGGCCGGGCCGATGTCGACTTGGTGACGATCCCGACGCGCGAAGGCGTGCAACTGACGATCTACAATTCGGACGACATCACTATGGTGCGCGAGCACCGGCTGCTGACCGTGAAGAAGGGGATCAATCGAATCCAGTTTTCCTGGGCGAACACACTGATTGATCCCACCAGCATCGACTTCCGGATTCTGGATCAGGTGGACAAAGTGGACCTGATCGACACCACTTTTCCCGCTGGCCGCAATGACGCACTGCAGTGGAACATCCGTAGCCAGATGGCCGGGAAGATCCCCGTCGAGATACGCTACTTCACCAGCGGTATCACCTGGAAGGCCGACTACGTGGGCATCGCGAACCAGGATGAAACCAAGTTGAACGTGACGGGCTACGTGCGCGTGTTCAACAACTCAGGCGAACTGTACGACAACGCCCAGACGCGACTGGTCGTCGGCACGATCAACCTGGTCGAGAAGATTGCCGATTTGGCCACACGCCCGGCCCCGGGCTTCTATGCCTATGGAGATCGATCCGAGGAAGAACGTGAATCCATGCGAAGGCGTTTTTCCGGGGCGGTCGACAAAGCGGCAGGACCAGGTGGAGGAGGCGCTCCTGACGACGCGAAGAAAGCCAAGGAGGTAATCAAGGAAGGTCTCTCCGAGTATTTTCTATTTACCATCGAGGGCCGCGAAGACATCAAGGAAAAGGAGCCCAAGCGGCTGGTTTCCATGAAGGTGGCCGACGTGCCGCTGGAGTGCATCTACAAGCTGACTGACCGCGAGAAGGGCGACCAGTTCACCAAGTACTATCGTCTCAAGAACGAAACGCTAAAGGACGATCAAGGCAACGACAAAGACCTGCCGGCCATGGAGAACCTTGGCCTCTCGCCGCTGCCGGACGGCATGGTGCGACTGTACTCCGAGTATGCGAACAAAGATCTTGCCTACGTCGGCGGCACGTCGACCAAGTACGTACCGATCGGCGACCGCGTCGAGGTGAATGTCGGCCGCGATCCGGATATCACCATCATCCGTCGCCAGAAAGACCAACAGATCACGAACGTCATCTCTCGGCAATACCGCCGCCGGATCGACGACGAGTTCGTCATGTACTACGACATGATCGACTACGACGAGACGTTCGTCTACGAAGAGGAAATCGTCTCGGGCAAACCCGTCGTTGCCAAGGCAGAAATCGAACGCCGTTTCGACGCCAACGTGGTTCTGTGGGGCAGCGATGGTCAGCCGGACGACTGGAACAGCAACGAGGAAGGGGCGTATGTCGACCTGCACGATGTCGACGGGCGAGTCGAACGAGTGGACCAGAACCACGTCAAATACTTCCTGGACCTCAACCCCGGTGAAAAACGGTTTGTTAAGTACTCCGTAACCTATAAACGTCGCAAAATTGGACCGGAACTGAACCAGGTAAAGAAACGAGAACCACTATGAGAAAAATGACTAATTCGCAAGCCCCAATGGCCAATGACTACCGACCAATGACCAATCCGAGAAAGGAGATTGCCATGAAATCGAGAATTGTATTGTCTTTGACCGCAGCATTGTTGATTGTCCTGACCAGCACCGCTCAGGCACGGATCAAGCTGACCACCTTGCCGGAACGAGACACGGTGCGCATCGACATCCAGAACGGCCGCTTTACGCTGGTCGAAGAGGAACGCACCGTCAACCTCCAGGGAGGGCGCAACCAGGTCGACTTCTCGTGGGCCAACATCAACATCGATATGGACTCGATTGTCTTCCGCGTAATCAAGGCGGACGGCGAAGTGAACGTGTTGAACACGAACTATCCGCCGAACGAGACCGCCCTGTACTGGACCGTCAGCGCCGAAAAGGCCGGTCCGGCCGTGATCCGCATTTCGTACCTGATCGGCAACATGGCCGCCGGCCCAAGCTATCAGGGTATTGTCGAGAACGACGAGAAGAAGCTGTTGATGCAGGTCTATATGACGGTCACTAACACGTCCGGCGAGGATTTCGGAGCATGTACGGTGCAGCCAGGCGTGGGCAAGACCACCGTTCGCTATTTCAATAACGGCGAACGAAAGCGAATGTTAGCGGCCAAGTTCGCCGAAGTGCCCATCGAAAAGCGTTACGTGTTTGATGCGGCCATCGACCAGAAACGCACGCGCATGTACTACCGTCTGACGAACGACAAGGACAACAAAATGGGCGAATTCCCCTTGCCCTACGGCAAGGTCCGGTTGTTCATCAAAGAGCCGAAGTCGGACGGAGACGAAGTTCGCAGCCAAGCGTTCTTGGGCGAAGATTGGGCGCAATACACCCCGATGTTCGCGCCGCTGGACCTGTACGTCGGCGTCGCTCAAGACGTCAAGGTTGAACGCTTCACCATGCAACCCGAAGAAGGACCGAAGAAGGTCCATGACATCTTGACTTGCCCGCGTTTCACAATCGACGGCAAGAAATCGACGACCGAACCCAAGTTCCGCAACGAACGATCTCGATTCCGCTATCGCCTGCAAAACTTCAAGACCGAGAAAGGCGATCCGATCACCGTGCCGCTGACCATCAAAGAACATGTGGACGGCGAATGGACCATCGAAAAGGTCGTGTTGAAGGAGCTGGAAGGCGAGCGAAACGAACAGGTCGAGAAAGAGATCCCTCACGGCGAGATGTTCGACATCAAGCGAATCGACGTGGGCAACGTCGAATTCGAGATGAAGCTCCCGCCGACGACCGTGGACAAGAAGTACGACCTGTACGTAACGATCCTGCGCAAGAACCGACGATACCAGTAGCGCCGGACCACGCACTGTAGGCAACTCGCGGGACGGACCTGGAAATGCTGTCCGTTCCCGCGTGTCAAGCCGCTGGCTTCACGCCGGCGATGCATGACGGTCAAGTCGCGAAGGTGACGATTGCCGGCGACGATCTGCCGCGAAGACTCCTCGAGAAATATTCCTGCCCTTGAATATTCCTGCCTAACTCTTCGGCAACAGGCAGGAGGCACGAACATTCTGACGCGGGAATATGGCGCGACGAGCATTCCGTTTGCCCCCCGATGCCGAGGCGGTGCTGCGCGCACAACGACTCCAGGGCGGCCGATCACTGCGCGGATGTCAATCATCCCAGCGAGGCCGTATTGACGATACACTTGGCGACACGGTCGGATGGCGTATACTGCAATCCAACATGATCCTCTCATTTGCTCCATATGGCGGGAAGTAGAAACGAAGGTAGGAGGCAGTGTGATGAGTAATTTCAATTCTTCAACTGCGAGCGCAGGCCACGGACGTCATGGTGCCTGCACGCGTCGGCGGTTTCTGCAGACTGCGGCGTTGGCGGCGACGGCTTCTTCTTCGATCTCGACGAATTCGTCACTATCCGCGGGCGAAGAAGACGGCAAACCGGAGCGGCTGTTCTGGGGCGATCTTCACACGCATACGGCGTTAAGCGACGGCAACGGTCAGCCGGAAGACCATTTCGAGATCGCCAAGAGCCACTTGGATTTCTGGGCCATGACCGACCACGCTTTTGACAAAGAGGTCTTCAGCCTGGACTATCGCAAGTTTGGTACCGGCCGGCGGCTGCTGAACGAGGATTGGCAGCGCATCCAGCGATTGTGCCGCGAGCACGAAGATCCGGGCCGTTTCGTTCCCTTACTCGGCTACGAATGGACGAACTTCCGCTACGGACACCACAACGTCTACTATCGCGACTACGATCAACCCATCCGGATGCCATCGACATTGCCGCAGCTTTACGAGTCGCTGAAGAATGTCGACGCTCTGGTCATCCCTCATCACCCCGGCTATCCGGTCGGGATCTGCGGCAAAGACTGGACCTTTCACGATGAACGGCTTTCGCCGTTCGTAGAAATCTACTCCCTGCACGGATCATCCGAGACGCCCGAGGGCATAACGCCGCTGTTGACGACCGGAAGCTGGATGGGGCCCGGCGGGGCGGAAGGTTGCGTCCAGGCCGGGCTAGCTCGCGGCCACAAGTTCGGCATCATCGCATCGACCGATTCGCACGGCGATCATCCCGGCGCCTACGACTTGGGACTGGTCGCGGCTTACGCCAAGGACCTGACGCGTGAGTCTCTGTGGGAGGCGTTTTATCGCCGGCGCGTCTACGCAGTAACCGGCGATCGGATACGGCTGGACTTCTCGATCAACGGGCATCCGATGGGCAGCACCGTTCGCGACGCCGGCAAAAGAGTCCTCCGCGTGTCCGCCGTCGCATGGAACAAGGTGGAACGTGTGGAGATCATCAAGAACAATTCCATCTTTCACACATTCACGCAGCCCATGGTAGACCGGCCAACACTTGGCAAAATGCGTGTCCGCTTCTTTGTCGAAGGCGGCTGGGACGCGCGCGCCGAACATGACTGGGCGGCCAGTCTCGCGTTGACCGGAGGCAGGATACTGCACGCGATACCCTGTTTCCGCGGACATGTGGCCGGCCGCGCGGGAACCGGTATTTCCGATCTTGCTGATCGGCAGTGCCAATGGACATGGAAGACCGAGAAAGCGAGATACGACGGCTTGGCACGGCGATACGCCGACGCGATGGCTTTCGAGGTCGAATGTTCGGAACACGACAAGCTGCAACTGGCAGTCGCCTGCGATCAACTCAAGCAAGACCTGCCTCTAGCCCCAGGCGATATCCTTCGTACCTCAACCATCAAATACATGGAAAACATCCCAACGACCAACGACGGGGCCTACTGGCACAACATGAAGACTTGTGCAAAGTTCAAAGTCCACCAAGGCTGGCACACCGACCAACTCACGTTAGACTTGACCTGCGAAGACGACGGACCAGTTCAGGGACCGAACGGCACGGATTTCTACTACGTCCGCTTGGTCCAACGCAACGGGCAACGCGCATGGTCGTCGCCGATTTGGGTCGAACAAGCGTGACGAGGATGGGGCCAAACTCGTTTAACCCTGAGCCGGAGGCGACGGCCGTTTCCTGGATCCCAAGCTCTGCTTGAAAATCGACTTAGTACGAAGCTCTGCTTCGCAGTCTGGAAGCGGAGCTTCCGGGACAAACGTTCCCAAGCAGAGCTTGGGAACGAGGATGTGATGAGACCGCCGAATGGTCGTGAAACGTTCGGTCCAAGAGGGGGAACTCTGGTGTGATGACAAAACGCGAAGTTGTCCGTTTGGCTCTTCAGGGCAAACGGCCACCCTACGTGCCTTGGTCGATGGGCTTCACCAAAGAGGCCAAGGAGAAGCTCCAGCACCACTATGGATGCCAGGACATCGAAGGGCCACTGGAAAACCACCTATTGCGACTGGGCAGCGACATTGGCTTCTTCGAGGATTTGGGCAACGATCGCGTGCGTGACATTTTTGGCGTGGTGTGGGACCGGACCATCGACAAGGACATCGGCAACGTCGAGGGTCAAGTTCTGCCGGAACCGACGCTGGCCGGTTACAACTTCCCCGATCCGCTCGAAAAGCGGTTCTTTGCAGACATCCCAGATAAGATCGAAAAATTCCCAGATCGTTTCCGCGTCTTCCAGATCGGCTTTTCACTTTACGAACGAGCGTGGACGCTGCGGGGCCTCGAAAGGCTAATGATGGACTTCGTCGAGTATCCCGCCTTCGTCCACGACTTGCTGGCGGCGATCACCGACTATAACCTTGCGCAGATCCAGGAAGCCCTGCAATACGACATCGACGCCCTGTATTTCGGCGACGACTGGGGCCAGCAGTACGGTCTACAGATGGGACCGGCGACGTGGCGCGAGTTCATCCTGCCCGAGCTACGGCGGATGTACGGCGTGGTGCGTGACGCCGGCCGATTCGTGATGATCCACTCGTGCGGCGATGTGGACGAGTTGTTCGACGACCTGATTGACGCCGGCGTGAACTGCTTCAATCCCTTCCAACCCGAAGTGATGGACGTTCACACGCTCTTGCCCCAGTACCGCGGTCGGCTCGCCTTCCACGGCGGCCTATCCACTCAGCGAACGCTACCGTTTGGCTCGGTGGACGACGTACGCAACGAGACGCAGCGATTGTTGGATCTGGGCCGAGAAGGCTCCTACGTCTTCGCCCCGGCACACGACGTGGAAGGCGACGTGCCGCTA
>JADHUC010000069.1 GCA_016784735.1 Pirellulaceae bacterium
CTATGACGCATCGCAGTTCGCACTTCAAGTCGACGGACAGACACTCAGGCATGTCGCGTGCAAGTCTCGCAGCTACTCGGAGAAGATCTACTCGGCCGGAAACGCAACGGCTCCGCGCGATCCGGCAGAATTGGAATACCTCCAGACGGGACAAATCTCTGCGGGCGGCAGCGTGGATGGCTGGCTCAGATTCGAGCTGCCTTCTGTCAGGGAAGTACGAGACTTGGCGAAGAAGACTTGGCGTCTCTCGGGGAAAGTGGGCGAGAACACGTTCAGTGTCGACCTGCTAGAGGCTGAGCTCAAGGCACTTGCCGCGAAAGTGCGTCCATCGACCGTCGACGCTGCGGTACAGGTTGTCGAGATCGGCGGCACGCGGATAAACGGTTTGAACGTCGGAAGATTCCTGGATTTGATTGGGCCCTTGGTGACGGCGGGTAAGGGCCTCGTCGTCGTATTGGCGGACGAGAACTGCATTGTCGACTCGCTTGCAGCAAAAGTGCTGCAATGGCCAGCGTACCGCCCCAGGGGAAGTCGCGCCGAAAATCTGCTGGTGTGGGCCGATGTCCCACAGGCTTTCCGGGAGCGATTGAGACTGGATTCCATGGATATCAGAATTGCCGATCGGTCCATCAGCTATTCAGGGCGTTCCCCACTTGTCGGCGATAGAGACTTTCGGCAACTTGTACTTTTTGCTGCACGGTTGCGTGCAACGCCAAGTGAGCTGTTTGCCGCTCGGAGGCAGCCTGTTGCCCGATCGGAAACGTCGGCTGTCATCTGGGTATTGGGCAAGCGACAAGGCACCGGGAAGATGCTCGCAACCCATCTGGCCAGTCCACAACCCGAGACACGTACTGCGGCTGCCACTGCGCTGGCCACGCATACGGCCGAGGCGGATGTGGTTGATGCGCTCGTGAAAGCGGCCGCAGATGAGAATGCTGGAACTCGCTCGGAAGCCGTCTTTTCGCTTGCCAGCTCAGAAGACCCTAAAGCCACCGATGCAATACAACGAGCCATGAGTGACCCCGATGCCGGCGTTCGTTGTGCCGCTGCACTGGCGGCAGATAGCGACCGCGGGGAGAAGATCGTCGAGTCGCTGATCGATTTGCTCGACGATCCTGATGTCAGTGTAGCGATGGCTGCGTGCGCCAGCTTGGGGACGCTCAAGGCCGAGAAAGCCGTAGAGAGCATTAGAAAACTGCAGTCCGCCGAAGAAACACACTTTGCCGCGGCAGCTATCGACGCATTGAAGGCAATCGGTTCCCTCACCACACTGGAAGCCGCACGAGCAAAACTCGGGATAGTACGCCTGTTCGCAGACGAACTAGTCGCCCTCGCCGAGGCCAAAGACAAAGCGGACGTTCCCAAGATCATCTCGGTAATGCAGTCGGTACGAAAACAAGAGCGGTACTATTCCGATCAGCTCGTGAAAGTCCTCGCAGACATTGGCGACCCTCAAGCCGTCGAGCCGCTAATCGGCCTGCTCCGCCCGGGCGATTCGGAGTACAGCATTCTTGATGAAAACCCACTGCCACTGGCCCTGGGCAAACTCGGGGATAAGCGGGCCGTAAAACCACTGGAGGAAGCCTTGGCCTCCGTCACGGGTTCGCAGCGCTATCCGTTTTACGTGGGGCTATTGATGTTGGAAGCCGCAGGCGCCCTCGACCGAGTTTCGACCGAGATCGAGAAGAAATCGAACAGCTACGAGTTACGGAAGCTGCTGGAGATCCTCGCTCAGTCGGGTCACCCGCAGGCCGTTCCATTGATCGAACCGGCGCTCGACAGCCGTCAGCACCACCGCTCCGCCACCCTTTCGCTATTGCATATTGGCACGCCAGCAGCACTCGAAGCGATCAAGAAACGGCTCTTGGCAAGAGACTATCCGCACGCCCAGGCTGTCGTGTCAGAAGTGGGCAGCCGATTAGTCGCTGTACCGATGACTGCGCAACAGATCCGGGAACTGCTGGAGCAGAGGCTTTCACTTCTTGGAGAACTGGCCGACAGTCCAAACTCGGTTGTTCAAGATAACGTGCCTCGCTACGTCGCCTCACTTGAACAGAGCTTGGTTGCAGGTGACCTCAAGACCTTCCTGGCCCACGTCTCGGACAAGGAATTTGATGCCGCCGACAAGGCATTCCAGGAGTTCGTCACGAAATACGTGGCGGCCGTTGGCGATACCCCGTCGCAGGCCGGCTATATCACGCGAGGCTTCAGTACCATGCAATCTGCCTACGCTCGTGCCGAGCAGGCAGAGAGGGCCGAGGAGCACTTTGCGAAGGCGATCAGCGCAATCGAAGAAATCGCCAAGAAGCCGGATGCGCCCGATCTGGGCGGCCTCTTGATAGACTTGCGAGGCATTAAGGTGGTCTCGGCTCTGTCTGCGGACAGGCAGGTCAAGGAGGAAGATATCCGCCAGTTAGTCGACGACCTGAAGACTCACCTTTCGGCCAAGGCAGCAGAGAAATTGACAACGACAGACCTCAACAGAGGAGCCTCGCTAGCGGGAGCACTGGAGCGAACCTCTCGCACCGAATTGGCCCAAGAAACCTACGACATCCTGGCGAAGACGGCCAGCCGGAGCAAGAAAGAGAGCCTGGCCCGGGCAGCCCAAACCTACGCAACCAAAGCGCGCCGGCTGGGTCTTATTGGCAAGGAAATGAAGATCGAGGGAACCACACTCGATGGCAAGGCGTTCGATTGGGCGTCCTATCGAGGGAAGGTCGTGCTGATTGACTTCTGGACAAGTTGGTGTCCTCACTGCTGGCCCGAAATCAAGAACGCACGAAAGGCATACGAACTGTATCACGATCGCGGCTTCGATGTCGTGGGCATCAATCTGGACGAGGACACGAACAAGATGCACGCGTATCTGGCGAAGGAGAAGATCCCCTGGACGATTCTTCATACGAAGGGAGCCGGATGGAAACATCCCGTGGCTGTCGACTATGGAATCCGCAGTGTGCCCACAATGTTCCTGGTCGACCGAGATGGCAAGGTCGTCACCGACAACGCCCGGGGAAAGAAGCTCCACGAATTCCTGAACGACTTGATCGGTCCGCCTGGCAGCGCCGCTCCGACCAAGAAGACGCCGAGCGCGATGGATGCCGTATACGCAGCGCTTCGGCTGTCAAATGCCCGAGTCCTGGGAGGACCACATTCGCCGGGCGACACGATAAGGATAACCTACGAACTCAGAAACACCTCGAAGACGGACCTGCTCGTGCCGCTGGACTCGTCTTCTTCCCGCCCTACTTATCTGGTTGGAGTACTGCAGCACTGGATCGAAAGAGAGGGTGCCGACAGTGCGATCCCTACGATGCCGGCTCGAGTGAAACGCGTAGGCGCAAAATACGCTGCAGGCGGTTCCGTAACGAGGTCCAAACGGGTAATTCCGGCAGGCGAGAGTCTGACGTTTCAAAGAAGCGTGGACACGGCCGGTTATCCGGCGGGCAAGTATACGTACTACATCGACTACATGAAACTACGAGGTGGCGTGTTTCAAACGGAGAAGATCGGCTTTGAACTGACCAAGGAGTGACACGGAACATTCGCCGCTAGGACCTGCTCGGCGCCATTCTCGGCCGCGGACAAATAGGTCCAACGAATTGAAGGAGACGACGAATGTGATCAACGTGGAAGGCCGAGGGGTCCAGGGGCATTCTTCTTAGCGCTCTTCGTTCTTTCGCGTTGTCCGACGGCAATGTCTTTTCCTATTCGTCGTCTCCTTAAATTCGTTGGAAAAACACTAGACTCGCAGCGACTGTCCTATCTCTCCTTTTGGCGGACGGAGGCGAACGGATGTCGATCAACGCAACTTGCACTTGCGGGGCCGAGTTCAAGGCGAAGGCTGAACTTGCGGGCAAGCCGGTGAAATGTCCGAAGTGCGACCAGAGGTTCATGGTGCCAAGATCGGAAACGGCCCAAGCTCGTATTCGAGTCGCTTGTCAGTGCGGCAAAGCCGTGAAGGCCAAATCCGAACTCGCGGGCAAGCGGGTGAAGTGTCCGGCCTGTGGCCAGCCACTTGCGATCCCCGCGCCGCAGTCTCGCCAGGAAGTCAAGCAGAAAGCTAACGTCGATGCCGGGACGATTGCCGCCAAGTGTCAATGTGGGAAATCACTCAGAGCCAAGTCTGCGTTGGCAGGCAAACGAGTGAAGTGCCCCGCTTGCCGTCAGCCGTTGCTGATTCCAGATCGCGCGCCAACAGACGCAGCCGCCACGGGTGAAGGCGTCGGCACGGACGATTCTTCTCCCGCACCAGTGGGTTCTGGCGGTAGCCTTCCTGATCCGGACACGATCGCGGATTGGCTGGAGGAAGGTACCGAGCAACCCGTGTCGTTGGATCTTGACGATGATTTGCGTGGGGCTCCCCAGGGCCAGGATGATCCTCTTGGTGGTGTGTCGTCTCTCCCTGCTGCACGAACAGATGGGGCTGCGACTGCTCCGCTTGGAGTTGGTGCAACGCAAGGTGGTTCGGGCAGGAAGTTGCCCGCATACGCATCGGCTGTTGCGACGCAACCGAAGAGACGTCGAGCAAAGGTAAGTTCTGGGCGAAGCCCAACTCGTTACGTGTTGTGGGGTGCCATCGGATTCGGCGGTCTAATCGTGTTGATTGGGATGATTTTCCCCATCGTCGGCGTAATGCTCTGGCTGACGGTCGTGCTTCTTGCGGCTCTTGCGGGAGCAGTAGGCAGCATCTGGTTGCTGATACACGCGTTCGAGGAAGATCTGGTCTGCGGTTTGCTGATGCTGTTTGTGCCGATGTACGGGCTTTACTATCTCGTCACGCGTTGGGAGAATTCGCCGCCGTTTTGGCTCGTCGGTGGCTCGGTCCTGGCGTACCTCGGATCCATCTTGATGGTTCCCTTGTTGTCGTTCAGTTCAAGGGAATCGAGTGAAGATCTTGTAGGCGAGGAGATGAGGATCTGGGGAACCACCGTCGATGGCGAGCCGTTCGATTGGGAGGCGTATCGCGGGAAAGTCGTACTGGTGGACTTTTGGACAAGCTGGTGCCCGCATTGCTGGCCGGAGATCGCCAATGCACGAAGGGCATACGAGCAATATCACGATCGCGGTTTCGATGTTGTGGGCATCAACCTGGACCAGGACACAAACAAGATGAACGCGTATCTGGCGAAGGAAGACATTCCATGGAAGGTTCTTCACACAAAAGGGGCCGGGTGGAAACATCCCGTGGCTGTCGAATACGGAATCCGCGGTGTGCCCACGATGTTCCTCGTTGATCGAAACGGTAGAATTATCTCCGTCAACGCACGAGGAAAGAACCTTGGCAGGTTGTTGAATAGCTTGATTGGCCCGCCCACGTCGAGTACATGAAAGCCGTTTCACGGTATCACTAAGGAGTCCGCCCCATGAAGTGCCCGAAGGATGGAACTTCTCTAGCGCGAGTTGACGTCGGCGCGATTGTCATCGATAAGTGCCACCAGTGTGATGGGATCTGGCTGGATTATGGCGAGTTGAAGCAATTGAGGTCTTCCGGACAACAGGGGATTGAGGAAGAGTTGGAGGTGCGCTACGGCAATCCGGAAACCAACGAGGGCGAGGTGGAGGGTTATATGCGCTGCCCTGCGTGCGAAGATGTCGGTTTGATAAGCCATCACGTGTCTTACTACAAGCCGGTCAAAATTGACCAATGCCCATCGTGTCACGGCATGTGGCTAGAAGACCGCGAACTCGACGCTCTGATGGAAGACAAGAAGGAAATGGAGGAAGAGCTGAATTCACCTGGAGTGATCGAGTTCTTGCGAAGATTGGTGAGACAGTTGCGTTAAAGTCCTACTCGGCAACTTCTGCGCACCGTGCGCGCATGTTGGAGTTCACGCTTTGGCGTGTCTTCGAAGACACGCTAAAGCGTGAACTCCAACTCCGGTTGCGGGCTTTCCGTTGATTCATGTGCCGGCTCTCAATAGAAAGTGCTGCCCTCGCGAGCCATCTTCAAAAGCATCGGCGGCACCTTGTACCGTTTGCCCACGTATTCCAGCGAGCGGGCTATCTCGACGATCCGCGCTGCTCCCAATGTGTCGGCCCAGTAGAGTAGCCCGCCGCGTGACGGTGGGAACCCGAATCCAAGAACCGCCGCAAGATCGATCTCTCCGGGCGATTGAACGCTGCCGCGCTGAAGCATCCGCGTGGCCTCCATCAGGACCGGCATGAACAGTCTGGCGATAATCGTCTCGTTCGTGTGCTGCCGGGGCGACTCGACCAGCGGGGCAATCAATTCGTTAATAGCCGGGTCAGACCGGCCTGGAGGCTGCGCTGCAAATGTGGGCTCGGTCGCAAGGAGCGAGGAGCCTTTCAATGGCGCCCACTGCGTTGCTGCCGTCGGTCTCTCGCCTGGCTGCAACTCGCGGGCGGACGGCTGCGGGGATGTTGCGGGGCGATCGTAGCGGAAGAACCCGGCACCGGATTTCCGGCCCAGACGATTCTGCTTGACCATCTTGGGCAACAACGGCGAGTAGACGATCAGATCCTCGTCACTGCCGGACATGGCCCAGCCGCAATCGAGTACGGTATCCGCACCGGTTTCGTCGCAGAGCCTCAGTGGGCCAACCGTCATGCCAAAGTCGGTTGCCGCGGCCTCGATCGTGTCCACCGGGACACCCTCAGCGAGCAACTGAAGGGCCTCGGCCATGTATGGCGGAATGAGGCGGTTGCTTACGAAGCCAGGTTCATCCCGCACCAGAAGCGGAAGACGGTTGATCTTGGCGGCAAACTTCGTCACCGCGGCGATCGTACGCGAGCGACTTTCTTCGGCGCGGACGATTTCCAGCATCGGCGGCTGGCCCAAAGGGACGAAAAAATGGCACCCGCAAAAACGCCCCGGATCGTCAAGCACCTTGGCCAGCTTCCCGATCGGTATGGTCGACGTGTTCGAGGCCAGTACCGAGTGGTCGGCCAACTCACGCTCCAACTCGGCCAGCAACTGCCGTTTGGCCAAGACGTCCTCGAAGATCGCTTCCACGACCAGATCGCAGCGCCCGACATCAGCCAGCCGTCGAGTCGGTCGGACTAGTCGACCGATCGCACTGTCGTTGGAGTGACCGGTCGGTGCACCGTTGCTGCCCAAACGAGCGGCGATCCGATTCGGCAGCGTCTCCAAGGCGTCTTCCTGCTTGTCGGTGATTACGACGCGTAGGCCATGCGAGACAGCAGCGGCGGCGATCAAGGCCCCCATCACGCCAGCCCCGACGATGCCCACCGATTGAAAGCCGGGTACGTGGTTCGTGCCAAAGTCGCATTCGACTCGGCGCTGATTCGTCTCGATCAGCCGGAGGACGTGTTGGATCGCATCCTGCTCGGAGGCCGCAGAAGGAGGCTTGAGGTCGCTCCACGTCAATTGGCCGCGCTCCTGAAGACTGCCTTTTGCCGGTCGTGCTGACTTCATGACAATTAACAAACTCCGCCGTCGGTGTCTATCAGCATTTCCGCCACGCCGCGGACCTCGTTTCGCCGTTCTCCGCGGCCGTGAGGTCGGTGGCCCCGGCTGCGAGCGTCCAGACAATACGGTTCATGGTAGGCCACGAAGCTGGCCTCGACAAGCATCCCAAACCAACTCGCGACCGGCCCGCCGGCGGTCACTTCCGTGAGATACCTTCGCAGCGGAGGCTCTCCTCATGGGTCGTTGGAAGTGCTACGATGCTCCCTAATGCTTTGTCAAGGCGAAAACTAAGGGCTGGGTGGCCGGGGCTGGACTGAGCGTTAGCGAAGGAAGCCCCGGGGTTTCGCTCCTGCGCCCTCCAACCCCGGCCACCCCGAAACGAAGCTTTGACAAAGCACTAGAATCTCGTTGGGTCAGGTGGGCGACGGAGGAACGGACCATGAGAGCGGCAGTGCTGGAGGAGCCCGGAAAGGGACTGGTCGTTAAGAATGTCCCCGACCCGTCTGCGGGGCCGCACGACGTGCTGTTGCGCGTGCGAGCCTGCGGGGTGTGTCACACCGATTTGCACCTGGTCGACGGACTCTTGAAGACCGCCGGGCACGCTCGGTTCCCTTTGATTCCAGGTCATGAGATTGCGGGAGTCGTCGAGGAAGTGGGTACCGAGGTCTCCCGCTTGAAGCCCGGCGATCGTGTCGGCGTGTACTGGTGGCTCAGTTGCGGACGCTGCCCTTGCTGTCTTGCCGGTGAGGAGGAGGTTTGTCTTCGGGCGATGGACGACATGCGAGCCGTGGGTCTTACTCGGGACGGCGGCTACGCCGAGTTCGTGGCCGTACCGGCCGATTACGTGTTCCCACTACCGGAAAAACTCAATTTTGCGCAAGCGGCGCCGTTCTACTGCGCAGGGCTGACCGCGTACGGAGGCTTCAAGAACGCCGGGTTGCGTCCAGCGCAGCGAGTTGCCGTTCTGGGAGTCGGCGGATTGGGCCACTTGGGCCTGCAAATTGCAAAGGCGATGGGCGCCGAAGTTATCGCCCTTACGTCGACCGAGGCGAAAACGGAACTGGCCCAACAGCTCGGAGCGGATCATGTGCTCCAAACCGGCGGCAAGGACCTGGGCGCCAGACTCGCGGACCTGGGCGGCGCGGACGTCGTGCTTTCGACCACCCTCGACTTGCAGACCGTACGCAATGTGATGCAGGGCCTTGCGCCGATGGGCACCTTGGTATTGACCGGTATGGCTGCGGGACGTCTGCCGGTGGATCCCAGAACGTTTGTTTTGAGTCAGCAACGAATCCTGGGAAGCTACCTCGGGTCGCGGCAGGACCTTCAGGAGCTATTGCAGATTGCCGTGCAACACAACGTCCGACCGATTGTAGAAACGTATCCGTTGGAAGAAGTCGACGTGGTGCACCGTCGCTTGCGGGAAAACCAGGTGCGGTTCCGAGCCGTGTTGGAGCCGAGTTGAATTGGTGTTCCGTACCTTTAACGGTTTTGTCGCATCAGGAGGCCGTGATGGATAGACGCAGCGACCCATTCTTCGATGTGCCGAAGGAGGTCGTGTCGATAAGCAAAGGGCCGATCGAACTGCCTGCCTGCTACTACGACGCTTCCAACTACCTGGCTCTGTTCCGAGTCGACGCGGCCAAGGCTGCGGAGAAGTTGCGCGGTACTCCCGTCGAGCCGGTGCTTGTGTCCCGGAAAGCGGCGGTGGTGGCCCTCGGTTTCTATAAGTACCGCGATACCACGTTGGGGCCTTATCACGAAGTGGGTTTGGCAATCCTGGCGACGCCCGAGGACGAGCCGCGAGAATTGGCCTCCTTCAACGATCTGATGGAACCGTCTTGCCGCGAATCGTTGGGATCGTGGGTGCTGGATCTGCCCGTGACAACGCCACTGGCCGAGGCTGCCGGCTGCGAGGTGTGGGGTTATCCAAAATTCGTCGCCCAATTGCCGATTGAACTGGACGGCGACCGTTTCCACGCAGAAGTGCTGGACCCGGACGGCAAGCTGATCATGGAATTGTCCGGCCAGCGAGGCTACGCGTTGCCGGAAGAGCTTCCCGGCATGGCCCTGCTGACTTACTCGATGCGCGAGGGTCAGTTGCTGCGTACGAGGGTCGCGACCCGATCGCGCGGTCGGACCAGCGGCGGCGGGTCCATCGGGCTTGTGATCGGCGATTCACAACATCGCATGGCAAAGAACCTGCGAGATCTAGCACTGGATGGGAAAACGCCGAAGCTGTTGCAGACGACCGAGGACTTTCAGTCGCTGTTGTTCGCCGGCGAACCGGTGTAGCCGTACCGCTCGTAATATGGTCTCCACCGCTGAAAAACCTCTCGCTCCAAATCGGGTGTCGGTGCATAGCGGTGCGGCCGGTAATCGGCGTGGGCGTTCGTGTAGGTTTCGATCGCCGGTCGGACTGATTCGAATTCGCCCAGGTCGAGGCGTTCGTAGATTCCCCGCATTGTGTCGACCGTATTGCCGACAAGATCCTCGTAGCGGATGTCCAGGAATCGGCCCTGTGGGACGTGCGAGCGGGTCGTCTCCAGACGCTCGTGCATCCGGAAAAAAGTCACATACACATGTTCAGCCAGCCCCTCGAAATTCGGCTTCTGGTAGCCGTGCAGCATGTAGAGCGACTTCCACAAGCGTATCGTCGACTGGAACACGGCAAGCGGATGTCGGACCAGGTTCAGGAACCGCGCGTTGGGGAACAGCTCAAGCAGGATTGGCAAGCGAAATGTGTGCGTCGGCGACTTCAACACGATCCGGCCCGGTTTCCTGTAGTGAACTTGCTGCACAAAACGCCGCAGGGCTTTCTTCCAACGTTCGCGTTGTCGTCGGGGAATCGAATCGAGATCCAGATATTCTTGATTCTGCGGCAGTCGGTTCGGAAAGGCAATCGTCGCGTAGGGGCTTGGAATTCCCAGATTGCAGAGTGCGAATTCATCCTCCTGGGGCCGGTCCCAACCCATTTGGATACTGTCGAACTGACGGCTGGGCGGCAACGTGAATCCGGACCAACCCTTGATAAAGCGTTCGGTAAGCAGGAAATGTTTCGGTAGGAAGCACTGGAACGTGGTCGGACAGGTGTGTCCCGGATCCAATGCCAGCAGTTCGTGCAGCAGCGTCGTCCCCGTTCGCCAGTGACCAATGATGAAGAGGGGATCGTGTTCGAGCTGAATACGTTTGACTCGAGCACCGTAGACTAACGCCTGGATGGCTCCCAGGCCCGTGTTTGCCATCCCGAAGGCCAGATCCACCAAACACCCGGGCCAACAGGACGGACGCACGGCAAAACGGCCGGTCATCAGGATTCGCAGGAGCGCGAAAAAATCGGCGCCGGTCCAAATTGCTGCCTGATTCCAGGGCGGCTTGCGAAAATGGTCCTCGTCGTCGGGCGGCATGATGGACTCGTCACCGAAGGAAATCTAGCAGTCAGAAGCTACGTCTCTTGCGCCGCTTAACCACCCCGTGTGGTGGTGACTTTCATTTCGTGCGACAATTATTTTATCGACGAAGCACGCGCGGTTTGCAATGGAGGCGGCGCCAGCATAAATTAGTTGGACAGCGCCACTTTGGCATTCCATAGCAACCCGAAGCGTAAGCGAGGAAACGCGTTGCGGCAAATTCCTCGCTTACGCGTCGGGTTACGAAGGCCAAGGGCTTCGCGATAAGGTGTCGCTGTCCAAATAGACAACATTGATGCAGTATCCTCGCTGCAGCTTTGAGACTCACCGATGAATAGAATCAGCGGGCAAGTAGGCTGCTTGCCGGGCGAGGAAGACGGACGAGGGAATCTCCGATGAGCACAACGAACGAGACGCGCCACTCCAAGATAGCGGCACCGCGCACCGTTGAAGCGTCGCGCGATCAGCAGCGCGTGGCCAAGAGCCTCTGGCCAGTCAGTGCGGCGCCCAATGGGAAAGCGGCGATTGAGCAGTTGAAGGACCGACTGAGGGAGGATCGCGTAACGCGACTGGCCCTCATGTTCCTGGACAGGTACGAAGGCATCCATCTGAAGGATACCGTGGTCGACTGGATGGACGACCAGCGGCGCTTACGCATGTGCGGCAAGACCGCCATCAACTTTGGCTGCGACAGTCTTCTCGGGCTGGACCGGGACCCACGAGTGCAACAGGCACTGGTCGATTCGCTCGAAGAGTGGGGCCTCCATAACGGAGCTTCACGTGCTTTTCACAACGCGGCCCTTTGCGAGGAGGCTGAACATCGTCTGGCCAGATGGCTGAACGTCGAAGATACGTTGATCTATCCCAGTGTCACGCTGGCCAACGTGGGCTTGCTGCCTGCCTTGGCGGGCAAGGGGGACCTGTTGGTTGTCGACCGGCAGTCTCACGACACACTTTGGCAGGGTGCCAAGATAGCAGCGCAGGAAGGAGCCACGCTTAAGGAATTGAATCCCTGCACTGGCGAAGCGCTTCGCAAGATTCTCGAAAGCGAAGACTACGAAGCCTGTGTCGTCGCGGTCGACGGCGTCTACAGTATGACCGGCGACATTCCGCCTTTGGACGAGTTGGACAGAGTGACGCGCGAGTTTGGCGGCATTCTGTATGTGGACGATGCGCACGGGACCGCCGTGGTCGGCCCGCACGGACGAGGCGCCACCGCCATGATGCTTGGTTCGCTGACCAATGTCTTGATGGTCGGGTCTCTGTCGAAGGCATTCTCCTGCCTGGGGGCGTTCGTCACTTGCGACAGGCCGTTGAAGAGGATGCTCAAGATACGCTCCAGCACTTTCGTTTTCGGTGGTCCCGTACCGCCCCCTTACCTGGCCGCCATTATTCGGGTTTGCGATTTGATCGAATCGCCGGAATTCGACGAGATCCTCGGGCGGTTGCGAAGTCGGGTCCGGCAGTTGACGGACGGAATTCGATCGATCGGCTTGAAAATGACGGGAGGCAAATCGGCGGTCATTTCCGTCACTGTGGGAGATATCGAACAGACGTTGAAGGCGGGCAAATGGCTGTTTGACCGAGGGTTCTATGTCCAGTCCGCCACTTACCCGGCGGTTCCTTTGATGGGCGGCATTCTGCGAGTTCAAGTCAACGCAATTCACTCGGTCGAGGCGATTGACCGTCTGCTCGACGCCCTGGAGGGCTTGAAGACCGCGTTTCAGTTACCGACCGTTTGACCGGC
This sequence comes from Pirellulaceae bacterium, assembly GCA_016784735.1. Lineage (GTDB taxonomy): Bacteria > Planctomycetota > Planctomycetia > Pirellulales > Pirellulaceae > JADHUC01. The sequence goes on from JADHUC010000069.1 coordinate 12,551, forward strand.
CGGGGAATCTCCCCATATGACAAAAGACTTCCATCGCCGCCATGCTACGGCGCTGTTGCTTGCTGCGGTGGTGTGCCTGCCGGCGATCGTTTGGGGAACGATCGGCGCGTACAAGCGTACCGATAACAGCATCGACCAATGGCTGCCCAAGAACTGTGAGGCCACCGATGTGTACTATCGGTTCCGCCGGCTGTTCGGCTCGGACGAGACGGTTCTCGTCAGTTGGGAAGGATGTACGTTGGGCGACGATCGTCTGGAGCGGTTCGCGCGGGCCTTGGAAGGAACGGGCGACGATGCGGAGGTTTTTCAGCAGTCACATCTTATCGAGCACGTGACGACGGGCCAGCGTGTTTACGAACAACTGGATTCATCGTCGTTCGGGATCTCGGAGGACCTGGCGCTTCGCCGACTGCAGAGCGTTCTGATCGGTCCGGACCAGCAGACCACCTGCGCCGTGGTGACCTTGGCCACCGACAGTTCCAGCGAGCGCGCCGCCGCGGTCGCCGCGATACGGCGAATCGCTGTCGAGCACTGCGGCGTCCCTTCCGATGACTTGCGGCTGACCGGAGATGCCGTGATCAGCGTCGGTATCGACACGGAAGGGGATCGGGCGGTCAGTCAACTGATGTGGTATTCGGCTGTGCTGGCCTTGATCGTCGCTTGGCTCTGCCTGCGGAGCGTCAAGCTGGCGATCCTCGTCTTTGTGTTGTCACAGTATTGCCAGGCCGCCAGCGAAGCGATCGTCTACTACACCGGTGGCTCGATGAATCTGCTGGTAGTGATGGTGCCGGTGCTGGTCTACGTCTTGGCCGTATCGGCAAGCGTTCATCTGTTTAACTACTACCGCGACGCTGTGCTGAGTTACGGACCGATTAGGGCACCACGAGAGGCACTTCGGGCAGGCTGGCAGCCGTGTTTGATCGCGGCGATTACGACCTCGCTGGGATTGGCTTCGTTGTGCGTCAGTCACGTTATGCCCGTGAAGACTTTCGGCATCTACGGGGCAGCGGGCGTCTTGATCAGCTTTGGTGTGTTGGTATTGCTACTGCCCGCAGCAACTGTGAAGTTCCCGGTCGTGCCACGTTCCCGATCGCCAATTCCTTTGCGCGAGAGAAACCCGGCTTCTCGGAAAAAGCCGGGTTTCTTCGCGCCGGTTGCCGACAGCGTGATTCGCCGACCCTGGCTGGTTATCGTTCCGTTTGCGGTGGCTTTCGCCGTGTTGGCTGTGGGGCTGGCAAAAATTCGGACGTCTGTCCAGCCGGTACGCTTTCTTCCGCCGGACAGTCGCTGGATTACCGACATGTACTGGTACAGCCAGCACGTAGGACCTCTGGCCTCGGCGGAAATCGTTATCGGTCTCAGCGACGACTGCGGATTGGAATTTGCCGACCGGATGCGAGTTGTCCGCGACGTTCAAATACGCGTCGCACAATTGGATCGTGTCGAGGGGGCCGTTTCTTGCGCCTCGTTTGCCCCAAAACTGGGACCGTTCCGCGGCAGATCGGCCGCGCCGGGCCGATACGTCCGTCGCTTTGTGGCAGACCGGTTGCTGCTGGAACACCGCAACGAATTCATCGAAGGACGCTATCTGGCCGAGGATGGGGATTGGGAAATGTGGCGAATCGAGGCGCGCGTGTCCAAATTCACCGATCTGGACTACGAAGCGTTCGTCCAGCAGCTAGATGCGGAGATTCGACCTGTCTTGACCGCCGCAGGAATCCCGCCCGGGGCAGCCCACGTGACGTACACGGGCGGCGTGCCCCTGGTCTTCGCCGCTCAACAAGAGCTGTTCGACGCCTTGTTTGTCAGCTTTACGTTGGCTGTAGGCCTGGTCGCTATCGTAATGACGCTGGTCTTGCGAAGTCTGTCGGCGGGGCTAATGGCAATGATCCCAAACGTGTTCCCGGCGTTGGCAACGTTCGGCGTGATGGGTTGGATGGGAGCCGTGGTGGACGTGGGTGCCATGATGACGGCGAGCATCGGGTTGGGAATTGCCGTGGACGACACGCTGCACTTTCTCACTTGGTATCGCCGAGCCTCAAGAGACGGGGCCAGCAGGCAGGAGGCAATTCGCACGGCGTACGGCCGCTGCGCGCCTGCCATGCTCCATACGACCCTGATCGCGGGTCTGGCCTTGTTCGTCTTCTTCTTCAGTTCCTTTCAACCGGTGTCGCAATTCGGCCTTCTGCTATTCATGTTGCTGGTCGCGGCGTTGGTGGGTGACTTACTGCTACTGCCCGCGTTGTTGGCCACAAGGTTGGGCGACTTTTTCCGCCGCGGGACGCAAATCAAGCATAAGACTGCAACGTCCCCTTCCGACGAATGTCCAGCGTAGCACAGTGAAACGAGCCCAAGAAGGGATAGTAGTTTTCGAACGGGCACGGAATGGGCTCGAATCCCCAATCTCGAAGCGCCCGGATCATCGGTTCCTGCCGCTGTTCCACGATCACGCGTTTCTCGTCCAGCATCAGCACATTCATGTTCGCCCACGAACTGATGAGCCGCAGTTCCTTTTGCTCGCTGAGTGCCGGCTGGGGCGCCATCAGCAGGTCCCAGTTTCGCAGGAACTCGGGCAGCTTCTGCGTATCGACCCATTCCGGATTGACCAGGATCTTTCCGGGCGCCAAAGGCATCAGCGTCGTGTCGATGTGCATGGCCTGAGGGCTCCGCGATTGGATCACGTGAATACGGTATTGGTCGCCCAGATGTCGCCCGAGCCACAGGATACCCATTCCGTTGGTAACATGGCTCTTCTGGCCGATGATATCGGTGCCACACCGAACGAAATCGGCTGCGTCAAAGGTTGGCTCGAACTCTGCGACGACGTACTTCATCTCCTCGTCGCCGTACTGGGACGGCTGGAAGTCGTCGTGGTACTGGTCGTCGGTGAGTTGGGGCTTGGGAGCCGCGACCCACTTGGCCCCTTGCCTGAAGTACTCCGTGAACAACGACCGATAGGCCCACGCCTCGAAGTATCGGCTTCGGTCGGCCATCGGGGTCTCGATGATTTCGTTTCCGACGACCAGAAACGGATCACGCGGATTCGTGGCGCTCGAACCACAAGGAACCTTCCAGGCCGGCGTACGAAACGGAGTCTCGTAGTCGACGATATCCGGACGCCGAACGGTGATTCCTTCGGACTCCAAAATGTGAATGAACTGGTCCAGGTCCTCTTGAGCGGCCTCGATCATTTCGGTCGGATACGGTACGCCGCCAAGTGCCAGAATCTGATCGATCACCGGCGACTCGCTGGGTGGAAACGTATGCTTGTTGATGATCTGGGCATCGGGAAGCATGGCGTGTTCCAGACGCCCGACAATCACCTCCTCAAGCGGATCCCACTCGTTGTACGAGTTGACGGGGCAGACCTGGGTTTCTTCGGCAGCTTGCATGTAGGAGTCCTTCATTGGCATGTCGAGTCTGAAAAAGCGACCGGCTCTGGCAGATGGTACCACGGTTCATACCGCGATATCTAGGGACCCAAGCCATGGATGGCGTTAGTCGATACGTATCCATCGTGTTCGCCAAGCAACGAATTACGATCTATCCCGCCGTCTCCCGGCCAAGTCCACGCGCACCGTCACGCCTTCCTGGAAGAGCATCCAGAGCAATCTACCAATTATGGATCACGTGCTCCAGTTCATGCCATGGCTATGGATACACCTTCACAAGCGACACCGTGACGCGGAACTCGATCGGCGAGGGGTTCGGCAGGGAGAACATGACGGGATGGGGACCTGGGCTGAGCCTCGCCGCCGATCCCTCGGGCGTCACCTCTTCGACGGTGCCCGTCTTGCGGTAGAGTCTACAGTCGCCGACGCCCTTCAGTACCAGTTTGTCACCCGCCTTCATCGCGACGGGAAACTGAATGCGTTGGCCGGCAATGGTCAGTACGGGATCGCGCAATGGCTCCGCTTCGCGGAGTACGCGGATTTCGTCCACGTGGCACGTCACCGTCTTGCCAGCGGGGATGCCATTGTAGTAGATGTTCACCGCGTCGATCTTGCTGAGGTCCTTCAGGCTCGGCGCGCCGAGATCGAATTGACAATATCGCCAGCCATTGAAGTTCACCGTCGTGTACATGTCCTGCCAACCGCCGTCGGCGTCGTGAAGCTGAAGCTTGAACGACTGGCCGTTCGCGTCGCCGTGGAGCCAGAAGCCGATGGCGGCGAAGCCGGATAGGTCTACCGGTTCCTTGAATCGCTTGCCCTTAACCGACCAGCCGCCGTTGTCGTCGCGCGTGCTGATCGCAGTGTAACAAGCACTTGTCTTGCCGAGCTTCACGACATCAGACGAGCGAGTGAGTTTCTGCGTGACGTCAGGGCTGCAGCCGCCGCTTGTGTACTGCAAATCGTACGCGTAAGTCGATGGCTGACCGGTCGTCTGAGCGGACGCGTCCGGTGCGTCGAAGCTTTCAAGCGTGACCGCCGAGGCCGCGTTGTATGCGGCCAACTTGTCGCCCACTTTTTCAACACCCAGCTCGATTTCCAAGCCGGCCTGCCCGGCATCAGACCGGCAGATCACTTGCCATTCATTCTGGCGTCCGTCTAACGCACAGATCGTGCGAGGGGATTCGTATTCCCGACGTAAGAGCGACCAGTCGATCCTGTCCTTCGGCATGCGATCGCCCAGCGGTTCACAGCATGTAATCACAGTCACCTCCGCGCGCGACCGAAAGCCCTCCGTCCCCTCGCAAGTGAACGTGACCTTGTTGTCGTTCGACGTTAGTATGGGCACGTCGCCCTGAGGCTCTAACAATTGAATCAAGTTCCCGCGTTCATCGTAGACGCGACAGTCGTCAGGCGACTCGAACTCGATGTACATGCCGCTTTCCAAAGCGACGGGAAACATCAGCCGCTTGCCGCCAATTTCGACGGTCGGGTTTTGCAGCACGACTTTTCGCGTCCGGAGCGCTTTGACGGGGCTTAGATAGCAGGTGACTTCGTCCTCGGGCGGGAGGTTGTTCAGATAAGCCGTCAGCTTGCTAACCGCGTGGCGCACCAAAGGCGAACGATGGAGCACACAATGGGCGCCATAAGGCCACTTGTAGTCGTGGTACGCGGCCGCATCTCGCTCGCGCAGCAGTAGCTCGAAATAGCGCCAACCCACGAAATCCAATTTGATGTGATGATCGTCAAGCGTGCGGAAGTACTCCGGCAGGTTCGTGAGCTGCAGATTGAGCAAGCTGCCCTTGCCGTCGCCGTGCACCCACAGGCCGATCGCGTCGTACGGCGTCATGTTCACGACGGGATCAAACTGCTTGACGGCCCTGGCCCACGCACCGACCGGCGAGTCGCCTTCGTTGGTCGCCGTGAAACGCAGCATTGTGGCCGGTTCACCCGAGGTTGTGGCCGGTCTCCCGACCGAGCCACTTGCCCGACCGGAGGTCTCAGAACGTGCGGGAGACCTTCGGTCCGGCGTTTCGGCGGGGTCAGGAGACCCGCGCCGAACGGCACAAGCGACGCGAGGGCCCGTACCAGCAGGCGTGAATTCGCCGTCCTGCGAGAAATCGGCCAGAACCATGTTCTGCTCGTCGTCGTAAGGGAACGCCGAGTAGAGCGCATGGATGCGAAATCTGGCCGGTTGGGCGGCAAAGCGATTCGCCACGGTCCACGTGCTTGTACCGTCATTCAAGCCGGTCACCTTGTGCTGGTCGTGGCCCGTTGGGATCAGTTGCCAGTCGCCGTTGTCAGCCTGAGCCAAACGGCACTCCTGCCGCTCTTCCCGCAGCTTCTCCTTGACCGACTCGGCAAAGTAATTGGCCAGCCGCAATTGTTCATAACGCCCGATCGTGGTGAAGAACTCGTCTTGCCGTGCGTTTTGCGGCGTGCCTGACGCGGAGACGTTTTGGAACGACAGCGGCACATCGTGGGCAAGGGCCTTGGCGCACAAATACTCGATCTCGTCGGGCATCTCCATGTCCCAGTCGCGAGCCGGTCCGAGGATCACCCACCAGCCGAGTTGGGCCTCCAGGAGACACGCGTTGCGATATTGTTGGACCGCAGCCAAATGGTCGTCGGCGAAACGTTTCAGGCCCCATTTGGGATGATCCCAGGCTCCGACCCGCGAATGGAAGGGCCACGAATGATGGCCCCAGCAGCTCGCTTCCACCAGTGCCGGGCGCTTGAGTCTGGTGAAGATCGCGTGTCGCATCCGAGCGATACCGTACCATCCGCGCATGGCCTCGGCGCCGTCCATGTAGATCTGGTCGATGCCGCAAGTGTTGTAGACGTTGGCGATTCTTTCGGCTACTTCATCGACCAGCGTCGACTTCTCGTCCGGGATAAAGCAGCCGTATCGAGCGATCAAGTGATGGACGGGTGCCCCTTTCTTGTGTGCGGCCACCTTGGTGCCGAACGCACCACGCTGGCACTTGAAGAAGCCGTAGGGCGCCTCATTCGAGATGACCGAAAAATGGATCAGTTCGTCGTCGATGCGGATACAGTTGCCGCGGCTGGAGTAGGCCCAGATGGTGGGATAGTTGCCCGGCGGTTCGGCGATCGGGACCTCAGTCCCTTTCTCGTCCAAGTCTATTTTCAAAGTGAATGTGCCGTCTGTGGCAAGCCGCGGATCCGGTGTCGGGCGCACCCAGGGATCGTGTGGGCTGATGCACCCGGTCAGTGTGTGGATGCCGACCTTCAGGCCCGCTTCGTGCAATCGGTCGGCCACCGCCTTCATTCCGTCGAGTCCATTCGGGAAAAGGTCTTCGCGAGGTTCGTAATGCCCCAGGCTCTGCTCCCAGCCCGACAGGTGGATGTATTGGATGCCGCCGCGTCGCGCCAGTTCAATCCACTGATCGACGTTCTTCTCCGACACGCGAGCAAATACATACGAGCCACGATTCTCCGCGGCATCTTGAGCGAACGGTCCGCCGAGCGCCGAGTAGGGAAGCCCCTCGTTGCGCACCACGTCCTGCAAAACGGATCTCATTTGCGGCGTGGGGCAAGCCACCAGGGCCGCGCCGGCTCCCTCGAATCCATGTTCCTCGAAAGCCTTTGCAGTTAGGACCGGCGGATTCCGTCCGACCTGGACGTTGGTCTCCAGGTTGAGTGTTCGCAAGCAGACACCGAACCGATCATCCGCAGCCAGTCCGGACATAGCATGAACGCGCTGGCAGGACTTCAAATTGAGATCCACAAAAGTCACTTCGTCCGGGAAAAAGGGGTCGGGAGTCTTTTCTGCTCCCTCTTGATTCCCCTTTGCCCTGTTGCTCGCAGAAAAGACTCCCGACCCCTTTTTCTCAACCGACTCGACACGGAACACGAAGTACTTTGGTTTCGCCGTCACTCCGACGACCACTGTGGTCTGGGCTTTGTCGAATCGGAGGGTCAGCTTGCCGTCTTCGAAGGAACACTTGGCTCGCCTGTGGGTCTTGTCGCCCTGGCGGATCCAGACCAAGGGCGTGGTTCGGAGGATGCGATCCTCGCCCGTGCTCTTGTCCAGCAGGGCCGTGCAGCGGCCGCGTGGCCCGATGGCAAGCTTCGCGAATTCGTTCTCGAAGGTCGCGACGGCTGTAGCCAATTGCGATGCCCGCGGGATCTTTTTATATGCCGTTTGGCCCTGCGGTGTCGCGCTTCTTCCCGTTGCCTGTTCCTTGAAGCTGGCCGTGATCTCACCAGCGTCCAACGCTCGATTGAAGACTCGTACCTCGTCGATCAGTCCCTTATGGCTAACGGCGCCGCTCCACTTGCCGATTACCAGGTCGCCCTTATGGCCGACGGGGTAGTCCCAGTTGGCGGAACCAACCGGCTGTCCGTTGACGTAGGTCTTGATGACCGGCCGCTTGAACGTGGCCGCCAGATGGTACCACTGGCCCATCGCAAACGGCGTAAGCAGCCCGGAGCTGACTTCGCGCCACTGTTCACGGTGGTTGGACGCCGAAAATCCCGGCCGCCCCAACCGAAACGAACACTGGTTGTCGTTTACGAAAATGAGGAATCCTCCGGGACTCCATGTTCCGCCGGAGATGATATTGGGGTACTTCCCCGTGCCTTCCCACCACGCCCAAGCCTCGACGGTCATCTCGTCCGAACCATCCAGTCCGGCAATCTCGGGGATCGACACGTATGCCCCTTGCCCGTCGAATGCTAACGCCGTGCCGAACGGGCCCTTGACCCAATCGGCGTTCCAGATGTCTCCGTCGTTCTCGTTGCCGGAGCTATCCACAGCCAAATCGCCTTGGCCTTCGTCGAACTTCCAGTGGCCCAAAAGGCCCTGTTGCCCGGCGGCGTCCTCAGATGCCCAAACGAGGCCAAACACACAAACCAAGCCTGCCGGCGATATTCGCCACATTGTCTCACTCCTTAGACATTCGGAAGAGGGAAGTATTCGTTGCCGCCCTGAATTCGCTGGGCCCATTCTCGTTTCCCAACGAATTCAGGGCGGCAACGAACCGAGCGCACATCGAGAGTTTTCTGTTGATGCGAAATTCGAAGTTACTGGCGGCTCGACCTACCCGTCACTCGGTGTGTGCCGCGGTGGCTGGTCGGTCGTTCCCACCGCCTGAGGAGGCGCCGCCGACCGCGGAGTCGAGGGGCCTTCGATGGCTTTCACGGCAATGTCCTGCACTTGACGGTACGAATGCTCTAACTGTTGCGAGAACTTGGCGATCTGTTCCGTCTGTTTCTGGACCGTTTCCTGCAGCGATTCGACGCGCGAGTTGAGCACGTTTCTTTCGCCGGCGAACTCTTTCTGGAGCAGTTCGATGCTGGTCTGGCTATCACGCTGCAATCGCTCGGTGGTCGCCTTGACGGCTTGAGCCACAGCATTCTCCAACTCGCCGGGAGCCCGTTCGACCGTTTCTCGCAACTGCTGCAATTCGACCTCGGCCGTGGCTACCGCTTTCTCCCGCTCGGAAAGGTCCTTTTCCATTTCTTCTCTCTTGAGTTGGCTTTCGCGTTCCAGCTTGGCCTTCTCATGCTCGAATTTTTCGAGCGTCAACTGTTTGTCGCGTTCGAACTGATACTTGAACTCCTCCTTCTCGCGTTCCCGCTTCTTCTTCTCGAAGTCGTTGAACTCCTTCATCATCGCTTCGTATTGCGTCTTCTCGTTCTTCCATGCCTCGCGCTGCGAACTCATCTCGCTCTCGAACGCCTCGCGGGTCGCTTGCATCTCCGCATCGTATTCGTCCTTCTTCTGCCTTTGCGCTTCCAGCAGCGCAGCAAGACTCGAAGCGGACTTCTCGATCTCGTATATTTCGGCCAGTTCGGCCTCTGCCGTCTCGACTGCCTTCTTCACTTGCGTGTACTTCGACATTTCTGCTTCGAGCCGATCGGCCAGATCGTTCAGCGCCTTGCCTATCTCCGACTTCAACACGCCGATCTGCCGGCCGATCCCTTCTGTAGACAGCGAATCGGCGATCCCCTTGGCCTCGGCTTTCTTCTTCTCCGCCGCCGTTTCCGCCGGCTTCATTTCGGCGCGACGTTTTTCCTTGAGTTGCTTCAGCAGTCGGTTGTAGGCGTCAAGCATCTCTTTCTTGGTGTTTGCCATCGTCACCGTTTCAGTTTCGGGCGTCCCATTCGTCATGGTGTGTTCCTTCATGTGGCGCGTTTCGATTGACATGCCGGACCGCCGGCATAGCTCGGCGTTTCTCTCGGAGTCCTCCAGCACTAGATTATGCCGCCCTCGGCGGTCGTCTACCAGCCTTGAAGAGAGGTCGCCGAAAGTCTTTTGGATCTCGGACCATCACAGGATACAATATACGCGAGTGGTCCAACAGATTACGCCCGCGATACGACGGGCCGAGCGGTTAACTTGGGACGTTGAAGCATGTTATCGAGACGAGTAGTCGCCGAACTCTTGTTATTTGCGTTTGCCATGACCAAGCCGCTGTTCGCGGAAGAGTCGCAGGAACGGAGGTCGGCGGGCGAAGTCGGCATCGTCGTATTGGACAGCGGGATCGCCGAGGCGGACGTCGAGAAGAAGCCGTACGCCGACTACGTGACCGAATGCGTGGATCTGTTGATGGAATATGGCACGGATCGGTATGGCAAGCGTCATAAGCCGGTCCTGGTTACGATTCTAGACGTTCGTTCTCGTGCGTGTCCCGAGTCGCCACCTGAGCAGACGGCGCACTGGCGTGGTCAGTGGCGGCCTTGCTTCTGGAAGCCGCGAGGCGCGGATCTGCTGGTCGATCAATCGACGGTCGAAGTGTTTTACCTTCTGTCCCAAATCACGGAGAATCGGAAGTACTCGGTGTTTGCCGACCGGTATCTGCGCTGCGTTACGGAATCGGTCGACGAAAAGGGGTTTTTCTGGTGGGGTTGGCACCGATTCTACGACGTGTTCGCCGACCAGATGAGCGGCTCGCACGGCAACTGTCATGAGATCCACGTCAATCTGCCGCGTTGGGAACGTCTGTGGCGAGTCGACGAAGAAGCAACGCGTCGCGAGTTGGAGGCCATCTGGCAATGGCACGTCGTTGATAAGACGACCGGCGAGTTCAATCGCCACGGCGACGGCCGCCGCGGCTGCGATTTCGCCATGAGCGGGGCCGAGTTTATCTACGCCTTCAGTTTCCTGTACACCAAGACGAAGGATCCCGTCTGGCTGGAACGTGCCGATTTGGTTGCCAACTACCTCTGGCAGAGCCGCGACCGGAAAACGAATCTGATCCCCAATCGGCCGAATGCCGGCAGGACGCGATTCGACGGCGGCCATTTGGATACGTCGGTTACTGGCCTGCTCTGCTACTACCTCTTGAAGAGCTATGAACTGACCAACGCCGAAGTATTTCGCAATCAGGCGGTGGCATATCTTGCCGCTTACGATCGCTACGGCTACGATCCGTCGACCAAGTGTTTCTGGGGCTCATTGACGCTGGACGGCAAGCCCGTACCGGGACCTCGGGTTCAAGGCGGCTACGAGCAATATGAACCGCGAGGCCATATCGACCTGTGGGAGCCCTATCAGCTTGGGTACGAGTTTCCCATCTATACCGCCCAGGCGTATGCCTATGCGTTCCAGGTAACGGGCGACCGCAAGCTGCTCGACGCGGCGACTCGTTGGGCAGACTGGATTCGCCGCTGCCCGCCGTCGGAAGGCTGTCTGGCCGAAAACGCGTGGTACGAGCGTTACGCCGAACTGTTTGCCCAGCACGGAACGTTTGCCGACATGTACGGTCGGACGATTTCATTGTTCGTCCACCTTTACGCACTCACCGGCGAACAGTCATACTTGAATGATGCACGACGTACGGCGCGCGAGTCTGTTTCCAGGCTCTACTACAAAGGACTGCTACGCGGGCACCCGGCCAAACCGTACTACTCGTCCGTAGACGGTGTTGGCTATCTGCTCTATGCGCTGCTACAACTTGACCGCGTCCTGGAAAAACCGGACGCCGCCGTCGGCGCGAAAGCGATCCCGCTGGGCAACAGCCGTGGGACGATCGGATTTGACAACTGGTAAGCTTCGACAATGTGGAGGTATCGATATGGGTCTTGGCATTCGTCGGGTTGCGACGGTCACGTTGGTGCCGATCCTGTTGGGTCTCGTGGTGGCAGGGATATCGGCAAGCTACACCCAGGCTGCCGAGCCCGGCTTTGCCTTCCTCGCTCCGGAAGCGTCCGTCGACAAGTTGGGCGCGGAGGCCAAGGCGGCTTGGCAGTTGGCCGAGCAGCTTACCGAGGCCACGCTGGTGCTGCCTGCCGAGGATGGCGAATTCGTCAACCAGCAGGGCCAGCCGGTCACATTGGAACAATTCCAAGCGGTCTGGCACCATCAGGGCGACACAGTCGCGCAAAACGGACCGATATGCCGACCCAAGGCAGTTGGCGCATTGCGTAAGTACGTTGACGAAGGCGGGGGACTTTTCCTTTCCGGCGCGGCTTTGGCCATGATTCACACGATGGGGATCGAGCCTGTTCGGCCGCGGATCGGCGCTGGCGGTAGCGATGGCTATCAAGCGAAACTGATCGCGGAATGCCGAGACCATCCGGTGTTTGCCGGGCTGGCCTTCGAGGGCATCTTCGAGGGTAACACGCTGATCCCGTTGACCAACGGCGGCTGGCCGGCTTATTCGGACTTCATGGGTTCCGGTGGTCCCGCGCGGGGGATGCTGCTGGCGCGTGCCAACGCCGGATCGGAGAATCCGCTGGCCGAGTATGAATTCGGCAAGGGCCGCGTGATCGTCCTCGGCTGGCGAGCGCCCAACTATGCCTTGGCCAACAACGCCCACCGGGACAACCTCGAACGGCTGACGGGAAACATCCTTACGTATCTGGCCGACAAGGAAACATGGCAGGAAATCGTGCTCGGCAGCGTAAGCATTGCGTCCAAAGCCGCGCCCGGCGTTTCCGCCAACGGGTGGCGGGCTCTGGATATGGCTATTCGTGATCTAATCCAGACGTTCGAGACGCGCTATCCGGACGGTCCGCAGTATCTGGATCGACTGGCGACTCTGAAGAAAGCCCATGAAGCAGTACTCGGCGAAGATCCCGCCGAAGGCGAGTCTGCTGACAAACGTACGTTCGACGGCGACCAGTTGAAGCAGCTTGACCAGATTGCCCAGCAGTTCGAGGGCTTGAAACAGGAGGCTTTGCTGGCGAATCCGCTCGTGGACTTCGACCGGCTGATGTTGGTTAGGCGCGGCGTTGGCAACCTGGGGCTGCCGGCCAATTGGCAGAGTAACTCCAGCTTGCCCACCACCGGTTTCGATAATCAAATCGCCGTGTTGTCGCCTGTCCGACCCGACGGCGAACTGACGACGTTTTTTGAACCGGACGGCGGTCGATTCGTGGGCGACGTGGATTTGCACTTCGACGCCGACCGGATGCTGTTTTCCATGCCCGGATCGAACGGACGTTGGCAGGTGTTCGAGATGGGTGCTGACGGTTCCGGCCTGCACGAATTGCCTCTGATCCACGAACCCGATGTGGATAATTACGATGCCTGTTACCTGTCCGACGGGCGGATACTCTTCACGTCTACGGCTCCCTTTGTCGGCGTGCCTTGCGTTTACGGCGGTTCACACGTCACCAACGCGTACCTGCTGGATCACGACGGTTCGATCCGCCAGTTGACCGTCGATCAGGAGCACAACTGGTGCCCGACGGTCTTGAACAACGGCCGCATTTTGTATCTGCGTTGGGAATACTCGGACCTACCGCATTCGAACTCGCGTATCCTGTTCCACATGAACCCCGACGGCACGGGACAGATGGAGTACTACGGCAGCAACTCCTTTTTTGTGAACTCGTTCTTCTATGCCCGCCCCGTGCCGGACCATCCGACGAAGGTTGTCGGCATCGCGACCGGACATCACGGCATGGCGCGTTCGGGACGCATGCTGATCCTCGATCCGGCCCTGGGTCGGCACGAAGCCGATGGCGTGGTGCAGGAGGTTCCCGGATGGGGCAAGAAGGTCGAGCCGATCATCAAAGACAACCTGGCCGACGGCATCTGGCCCCAGTTCTTGCACCCGTATCCGTTGAGCGAGAAGCATTTCCTAGTCACGGCCAAGCCCACGCCGCAATCGTTCTGGGGTATTTATCTGGTCGACGTGTTCGACAACATGCTGCTGTTGTGCGAAGAGCCCGGTTACGCGATGTTCGAGCCTGTCCCGCTGCGCAAAACTCCCAAACCGCCGGTCATCGCGGACAAGGTCGATCTGAAGCGCAAAGACGCGCTTGTCTATTTGAACGACATCTACCTTGGCGGCGGTTTGAAGGGCATACCGCGCGGCACGGTCAAGCAGTTAAGGCTAGTAACCTATCATTTCAGCTACCGCGGCATGGGTGGACTGCTGGGTGCCGTCGGCATGGATGGCCCATGGGACGTCAAACGAGTGCTAGGTACCGTGCCCGTCGAGCCCGACGGGTCTGCATTGTTCCGCGTTCCGGCCTACACGCCGGTTGCAGTACAGCCCTTGGACGAAAACGGCCAATCGCTGCAGCTTATGCGCAGTTGGTTCACGGCAATGCCGGGCGAAGTGCTTTCCTGCGTCGGTTGCCACGAGCAGCAGAACACGGTCACGGTCAATCGCGAAACGATCGCCGCTCGACGCAAGCCGTCGGAGATCGCGACTTGGCGCGGTCCGGTGCGCGGATTCAGTTTTCAACGCGAGGTCCAGCCCGTCTTGGATAAACACTGCGTCGGCTGCCACGGAGGCCAGCCCCTGGACGATGGGCGACAGTTGGCTGATCTGCGTGGTACGAAGATCATCACCGACTGGGACTCGAAAATCGCCGGCCACGTCAATGTGAACGTGGGTGGCAAGTTCTCCGACTCCTATGTCGAATTGCATCGCTTCGTGCGCCGGCCCGGCATCGAAAGCAACATCCGGCTGCTCGCGCCGATGGAGTTCCACGCCGACGCCACCGAGCTGATCCAGATGCTCCGCAAGGGACACCATGGCGTGGAACTCGACACGGAAGCCTGGGATCGGCTCGTCACCTGGATCGACCTGAACGCACCGTACCACGGAACCTGGACTGAGATCGTGGGCGAGGCCGCTGTGCGGAATGTCAGCCAGCGCGCCCGTGCAATGCGGGAGCGTTTCACTGGCATGACCGAGAATCCCGAAGAGATTCCCCAAGTGCCCGCTGCGGATATCAAGCCCGTCGTTCCCGAGTTCACATCCGAACTTACCCAGCAGCCGATCGACTGTCCTGGCTGGCCATTCAGCTCAGATGAAGCGCAGCGGCGTCAGGCGGATGGAGGCGATTGGCAGAAGACCGTCGACTTGGGCGAAGGTCTGAAACTGGAATTGGTGCGGATTCCCGCGGGTCAGTTTGTCATGGGCGACGCCGGCGGCCATCCGGACGAGTGGCCACGGACGGTAGTGAAGATCGAAAAGCCATTCTGGATGAGCCGTTTCGAGATCACCAACGAACAATTCCATTCTTTCGATCCCAAACACGACAGCGACGTCGAGCCGATGCACGGATACCAATTCGGCATTCACGGCTATCCGGTCAACCAACCGCGTCAGCCGGCGGTGCGCATCTCGTGGAGCAAGGCCACGGCCTTCTGCCGCTGGCTCAGCGGACAGATGGGGCGCGAGTGCAACTTGCCTACCGAGGCCCAATGGGAATATGCCTGCCGCGCGGGCACGGACACGCCGTTCTGGTACGGGGGCCCGGACACAGATTTCACAAAGCTGGCCAACTTGGGCGACATCAAGCTGCGAGAGTTCGCTTTAGACACCTACGTTCATGTGCGACTGGTCGCCGACCCCAATAAGTACGACGACTGGGTGCCCAAAGATGAGCGATTCAATGACGGTGGCTTCGTATCGACCGACGCGGGCCGCTACGAAGCCAATCCCTGGGGCCTTCACGACATGCACGGCAACGTCTGGGAATGGACACGCACGGCATTCCGGCCTTATCCGTACACCGAAAACGACGGACGCAACGACCCGCGCGCTTCAGGCCGGCGCGTCGTCCGAGGCGGCTCCTGGTACGATCGCCCAAAACGCTGCCGCTCCGCCTTCCGCCTGTCCTACGAACCGTACCACCCCGCCTTCAACGTCGGTTTCCGCGTGGTGATGGAGGATGATTAAGATTGCCTGCGAACGGAAACGGGCTAGTGCTTTGTCAATTCTAAAAAGTGGGGTGAGCATCCTGCTTGCCAAGTACTTGCCCCTGTCCATCGCAAGCTGGAAGCTTACGCCACGAAGGCGCCGACCACAAAACCAAGGATTAACAAAGCACTAGAGCGACAACACAAATTCCACCAAATCGTCGATTTCCTGCTCGCTGAGCGACTCGAGACGGCTGCTACTTATGCCGTGTTTGCCTTCGACGATCAACTCCTTGATCTCTATGTAGCGGCCGTCGTGCAAGTAAGGAGCCGTGCGCCAGACTTCGATCAATGTCGGAGTATCAAAGAGGTCCTTGTATTCATATTTGCCTCGCGTGCCCACGTCGTGCATCTTCAGGTCGGTGTACAGTGGCGACGGATGGCATCTGTGGCAGCCGACGCGGTGGGCTGCAAACAGCTTTTTGCCCCGTTCGGCCGCCGGGCTTAGCCGGCCGTCGACCAGGTGCGGGCTAGGCACGGGCGTGAGCGATTTGATGTACTCGTCGAGTGCCACGGCTTCGTGTTCCGGCCGGTAGGCGAACAGGATGTGCTCCAACCCCGCGCGAACGGCAGCTTCGGCCGTCGGGCGAACGGCCTCGGACATCGCCGGCGGCGTCTTGTGGGCGAGAAGCAGGCTCTTTGTGTTCTTGAAGTTGCCCACTCCATCGTTCAACAGGTCCCAGTTCAACACATCGCTGCGGCCATCCGGATGACAACTTCCGCAGCTTTGCCAATGCTGGTAGCAGATCGTGGCATCGTTGAACAGAAGCTGCCCCTGACGCCGGACGGTCAACACCGGTTTGGGGCCTAAGGCGATCGAGCGGGTCTGATCGTCGCCTTCGCCCTCGAGATCGACGACGGCCAGCGTGTCGCTGAAGTACTCGGCCACATACACCTTCGAACCAACGACGGCCAGCCCGCGGGGGCCTTTGCCCGGCAGGTCGATTCTTCGTTGCGGACTGGTCCCCATTCGTGGATCATCGGGAATGGCGCCGGCCAGCGGCGAGATGTATAGATGGACGAGCGATCCCAAGGCGGCCTCGGCCTGGACAACACTCAACTGGTGTGAGCCGGCGTGGCTGACACAGATCCACTTCCCGTCGGCCGTCAAGTCCACGCCCCAAGGATTACCCGAGCCTAGAAACGTCTCGTCCAACCCGACCGTGTTGATCAGCTTTCTCTGAGCCACGTCGATAACGCTGATCGCGTTGATGTTCATCCATCCCTGGTCCAGTTGCGAAGTGAGCAAATCGAAGTTCGACAGAATGTGCGTCACGTAGGCGTACTTGCCGTCAGGCGAGAGTCGCATGCTTCGCAGACTGTGAGTGCCGTTTTGCAGCTCGATGGCGGTCGTCTCGTTCGTCTTGGTATTGATGAACGTCACAATCGAAGAGACTTGCGGTCCGTAGATCGCGTCCGTTTTGGCGTTCGGCAAGAAGTTGGCCACCAGTACCCACTGCCCATCCGGCGTGACGACCGCTGCAACCGGCTCCCGTACCATCTTGATTCGCGTTTGTTCCTTGCCGGTCACCAGGTCGATTACCGAAACGTCGTTGTCGAATCGGTTCGAGACGTACAGCCGCCTTCCGTCAGGCGTGATCGCCGGTCCCATGGCTGTATGCCCCGCCGGGATCGTCGTGGTTGCTGTGCCCGAGACCGCGTCGATTACAACGACGGTGCTCTTCGGAGCGGCGCACGTGACGATCAGCTTCGACCCGTCGGGGCTCAGTACCATGCCGGCCGGTTCGGCCGGTACGTCGACACGCCGCGCAACACTACCGCCGGGTAGTTCGACCCAGGCGATTTGTTGCGCATCGGCATAAGCGACGTAGAGCGTCTTGGCATCCTTCGCCGCGACGACGACAGACGGCCCCAAGTACTTTGCCGTTTCTGCGGCAACGGCGGCAGTCGGCAGCAATAGGCCACAGATCGCCCAAACTACACCGCAGAGGTCGCGAATTGTTGGAGCCGCTTTCATTCCCGGAACTCATTCCACCAATTGAGAGAGACAGTCAAAACGGTCTCTTCAATCTACTGGATGACCTCAGTCGCTGGCAACCTCAAGCGTCTCGCCCTCCAGCCCGATCTTGGCCAGGATAGGATAAAGCACGAAGCCCACGATCAGATAGTTGCCTGAAACTCTATAGATCCAATTCCGCCAACATGTCGCCTAGCTCCGCCTGCGTTTGGCACGCTCGCCGAAAGACCGGCAGCAGCTTCTCATACGCGGCGGCATTCTCCGAATCTGGCTCGGCGACCGCTTCCACTTGATGCACGTCGTCGATCCGCTCATAACTGTCCCACAGTCCGGCACCAACGGCGGCAACCGCCGCGGCGCCGAGCGAACCGGCCTCCTGGCCGATGTTCGTCTTGACCACCCGAATCCGCATCGCGTCCGCGAAAATCTGCCGCCACAGACTACTCTTGCTACCGCCGCCGACCGCCACCAGTTCGTCGCCAATGTGACACAGCCGCCGCAGTTCGTCCAGCACAACGCGGAGATTCAACGCAATCCCTTCTAAGGCCGCTCGAACCACGTCGGCCTGCGTGTGCCCCAAATCCAAGCCCAGGAAGGCCCCGCGGATGTGCGGGCTGGGGTCCAAGGAAGATCCGCCTGCCATGCTGGGATTGAACAACAGCTTATTGGCGCCAACAGGCGACTGCGCGGCCAGTGAAGTCATTACGTCGTACGGGTCCCTGCCGTCTTGCTCGGCTTGCGCCACGAGATTGTGGCACATCTGGTCTCGTACCCACTTGAGCGACGTACCGGTCGAAAAGACGCCGACCGCCGATGTGAACATGCCGGGAATGACGTGCGTGAACACGTACGGTTTGCTCCGTTCATCCAAAACCGGCTGCTCCGATGAAACGGCGATCCACGACGACGAACCAAGCGAGGCATACGTGCGACCTTCGGCGATGTTCTTGGCTCCCAGCGCCATGCACGAGTTGTCCACGCCGCCGCATGCCACCTTGACCTTCTTCGGCAAACCCAACTGTGCGGCCACTTCCGGAAGTAGCTCACCCAGGATCTCGGACGACGGGGCAATCTCGGGAAACAGCTCCGGCGGCAAATCGCTGGCGGCGATCAGGCGATCGGAATAGTCCCAAGCCAACAAGTCGTACACGCCGCTGCCCGACGCATAACTGTAGTCCGTCTTAATCTGGCCGGTCAGCTTGAAATTGATGAAATCCTTGGTGCCGATGATCTTGTCGATCCGCTCGAACATCTCCGGTTCGTTGTCGCGGTACCACATGATCTTGAGCACCGTGTAATGTGGCGCTGGGAACCCGTTTCCGGTGGTACGATACCAGTCGGCGGGATCGACTTTCTCGAAGAAGCGGTCGACTTGCTCGCCGGGGCGCTTGTCCGACCAGATCGGCGTGCTCTCGCGCAACAGCGATCCTGCGTCGTCCAGCGGTACGCACCCCAGGCTGTGACCCGAGATCGCCAGGCATTCGATCGCCTGGGCGTCGATGTTCTCGCCGGCCAACAGCCGGTTTGTACTCTCGACCACCGCGCGCCACCAATCCATCGGCCGCTGTTCGTGCCAACCGGCGCGCGGGTAGGTGGTTTCATACGGCACAAACACGGCGCCCAGGCAGCGACCATCCGTGTCGTAAAGCGATGCCTTATTTCCGCCGGTCCCAAGATCGTATGCGATAATCGTCATCGTGCCTCACACCTGAACGGCCGCATCGGGCAAACTGGCGCATTCCCCGAAGATTCGAATTCCTGATTCTGTGTTGACGCCAAATCGGCGCGCGCCGAGTCGATACATCTCGACCAGCGTTTCCAGGTCGCGAACGCCACCCGATGCTTTTACCTTGGCGTCGTCACCGACGACCGATTTGATCAAGGCGATGTTGTGCAGCGTAGCTCCGGTTTCAGGCCAGCCGGTACCCGTCTTGACGAAGTCGGCGCCCGCGCGGACACAGATCTCGCTGCCGCGACGGATTTGGTCGTCCGTCAGGTAATGGGTTTCCAGTATCACTTTAACCAGTCTGCCTTCGGCCGCGTCGATCACTGCCCGGATATCCTGTTCAACGAAATCGTACTGTCCGCTGCGAAGCATGCCGACATTGATCACCATGTCCAATTCACCGGCGCCATCGGCAACACACTGCCGAGCTTCGGCTGCCTTGATCGCCGTCGCGTGAGCGCCGGAAGGAAATCCTACGGCGGCACCGACTAGCACACTCGGCGTATCCTCCAGAAGCTCCTTCAATCGCGTCACATAACCGGGCAGCACATAGGCACAGACACAGTCGAGCCGTTTCGCGTGGTCGGCCAGTTGTTGAACCGCATCAAGATCGGTGTCGGTCTTCACCGCACTAAGATCCATCATGCGAGCCACATCGGTGACAGTGAGCTGCATCGACTGTTCCCTCTTCTTGGACGGAAAGGCCAGTAGGTCCAGCCTGCCGGACGGGACCTTCGGGTTGTTGGAGTTCACGCTTTAGCGTGCGGAAAGACACGCTGAAGCGTGAACTCCAACGCTACAAATCCAGGTCCCGTCCGGCAGCCGGGACCTACCTAGTCCTCGATCCCAAACGCTGCCTTGAAGGCTCCGGCGACCTCCGGGTGAACGTCGGGGTTGATGCCATCGGCGTCGTATTCGTATCCGAGCGCATCGAGATCGTGTTTCAGTTGAATTATCTCTTCTTCCGGGCTAACCCTCGGCGGCACGTCGCGGGTCAATGGCGTCAGCCAAGCGTTCAGTGTGTGACCCCCGTCGACCATCAGGTCGTGACCCGTGACGTAATTGGACGCTGCGGTGGCAAGGAATATCACCGCCCCAAACAGGTCTTCCGGCCGCTCGACGTAGCCCAGTGGCGTCAGTTCGCGGATCCGCTCGCGGACCATGACCGGCGTCGATGCGTGCATTGGCGTGAGCAGATAACTGGGGCTGATACAGTTCACGTTGATATTGAAGCGGCCCCATTCGGCAGCCAGCATCTTGGTCATTTGCACAACGCCGGCCTTCGAGGCGTTGTACGAGGCATTGCAGTTCGAGATCGTGGCCGACATCGAAGCGATGTTGACAATTTTGCCTTCGATCGGTTCCTGGCGGAGGAACTGCTGGGCCTCGGCCTGTGCGCAGAGGTACGCGCCGGTAAGGTTCACGTCGATCACCTTGTCCCAGTCCGCTTGCTCCAACTCCTCGTCGGCCCCCAGGATGCCGATCCCTGCGTTGTTGACGCCGATGTCCAACCGGCCGAATCGCTCGACCACCTGGCGGACCATGTCCTGCACCTGATCCTTCTTGGTGACATCACAACGGACGAACAGCGAATCGACGCCGCCAGCCTTCAGCTCTTCCGCCGTCTTGGGCCCCGTCTCCGCATCCATGTCGACGATCGCCACGTCGGCCCCGGCCTGCGCCAGCGCCAGCGCGCAACCTCGGCCGATCCCAACCGCTCCGCCGGTCACCAGGGCCTTCTTCCCCGTTAAGTCAAACAACGACAGATTTGCCATCTTAGTCTCCTTGAATCACGACAGGCGTATGTTGAAGCCTGAATCTGGACGGTCGGACGCCGTCACGGACGCGCCGTAAGCCTAGTCACTTGGCCTGACGATCGCAACCCAGCACCCAGGTAGCCGCCGTTGGAGTTCTTTCACGCCACGACGGGGCTTGGCTCACTCTCCGAACACGTGTCGGACAAACCGCCGCAGTAACGCTTCGGATTCTGGCGTTTCGCGGCAAGTCTTTGCGAAGTCCTCCAGCGTGACTCCTACGATTCGCTCGACGTATTGCGGATAAGCGTAGACGCGTTCAAGAAACTCTTTGCGGTCCAGCTCCGGGTGGAATTGAGTGCAGTAGATCGGCTTGTCCTTGAAGCAAAACGCCTGATTCTCAACCAGATCCGTCGAAGCCAACCGAACAGCGTCTTCGGGCAGGCGGACGACGATGTCCTGATGTCCAATCCCTACTTTGAAGATGTCACCCAGCGGTCCAAACACCGGATCTTCACGGCCAGCATCTGTCAGTCGCATGGGGACAGTTCCCAGTTCGGCACGCTTCAGATCGGTGACCACTTCGCCACCCATCGCCTTGGCCATTGCCTGGAATCCCCAACACGAAGCGAAGGTCGGCTTGGCAAGGTCGTAGAGTTCCCGCATGGCTTCCAATGCCACTCCGAGCCACTCGCCCCCTTTTGCCACGGAATAGTCACCGCTGCCGCCGAGCAAGACGACGTCGACGGCGTCTAGCTGTTGGACTGTGGGTACACCGCTGAGCAGGTCCAGTGTGCGGATCTGTTTTCGGGGACAACGAAGCGCTCGCGCAAAGCAGCCGATTTCCTGCGGGCGCATGGGATCGTCCGGATTGCGGACCTGAAGCAACAGGTAGCGGATCTTGTCGAACATGTAACAAAGAGGCAACGTTCACAGACAATACACTGACATAGAAGTGTGCCATTCTAGACGCGAGCAGCTATAGTGCGAAACCGCAATTGGGCACCTTCAGGCCGATTCGGTGGAACAATCGCCAGCTCGTAGTACCTCACAACTCGCTCAACGCCTTCTGAAGCATCGACAAGTCGTCCGATGCATCGCTTGGCACGGCGTCTGCAAGGTCCTTCTTCTCTGCCGGGTCCGCCCGGATATCGAAGAAACGACCGTCGTTGTACAGCTTCCATCTCCCGGTCCGCACCCAGTGCTTCCCGCCCCCTTGTGCAAAGGCCCATTTGCGCGGCGCGGGGCCATCGCCAAGCAGACCCGAAGCAAAGCTCTGACCGTCGATCGCCGGCAGCGCATCGGGCGAGGCTTTGGCCAACGCAGCAAAGGTGGCGTAGAAGTCGCTGAAGTCAACCAGATCGTCGACCATCCCACCGGCCTTGACGGTTCCGACCCAACTGCAAATCAGCGGAACGTTAGTACCGTCGTCGGTCAAATTGCCTTTGCCACCAGGGACACGTTTGCCGCCAGCCATCGAGAAGACGGGATCTCGAATGTACTTCCAGCGGTCCCCTGATTCCTCGGCGCGAATGATCGAACCCTTGGCCGTTCCGTTGTCGCCGGTGAACAGGATAAGCGTCTTCTCGCGAAGCTTAAGACGATCCAACCCGTCGACAACGCGGCCGACACAGCGATCCATGGCGGCGATCATTTCTTCATAGTTGTCATAGCGGTTCTTGCCGGGCGAATAGGGAACCGGCGATTTCAGGTCGTCCGTCACGTCGTGACACAACGCCATCGAATAGAAGGCAAAGAACGGCCTGTCGCGATGACGCTCGGCAAAGTCGATCAGAAAATCGACATAGATGTCCGGTCCGTACTGGCCATCGGTTCCTTCGCGCTTCTGGCCGTCTTGCCAGATCAGCGGTTCATGATAACGCGGGCCTTCGTGCCATCCGAACAGACAATACTCGTCGAAGCCCAGTCGGTTAGGATGCTGCAAATCCTTGCCTAACAACGCGAGTTGCCATTTGCCGGCCACCGCCGTCGCGTAGCCGGCTTGCTTCATGCAATGAGCGACTGTTTGCTCTTCCAGGGACTTGGGGAACGATCCCCAGCCAGGGTTACCGGTGTGCATCGGGTATTTCCCGGTCAGGAATGTCGTACGAGTCGGATGGCACACGGGCATGCTGTAGCAGTGGCGGTACTTCGTGCCGCTGGCCGCCAGGCGGTCGATATTCGGTGTGGGGTAGGACGTGCCGCCATAGCATCCAAGCGGTTCGCATCCAACGTCGTCGGCCAAGATGAAAACAATGTTGGGTTTGCCGGATTCCGCGAAACTGATCGACGGGGCAGCAAGAATCAAGGTCAAGAAGACAAGGTCTTTCATCATGCTTGTTGCTCCTGTATGTGAGTACGTTCTCGTTCCGATGCTCTGCGTCGGAACGCAGATCTTGGACGCTTCGCGTCCCCAAAACCGCTTCATGCAACTATTCAGTAAGCCGCAGCATGACGCCCCGATCGTTGATCTCCCGCTGCGTGTCAACGATTCCTCTCGTTTCAAGGTCCCGTCCGGCAGCCGGGACCTACTGGGAACGGACTCTTACCTGCCCTGCAAGCAAATCACGCTGCCGTGTTTTGTGCATAGGTATAACCTGCCGCGGGCCGCAATCAGGCCATCCAGAACGGGAGGTGAATCCAAATCGCATTCGGCCAACTTCTCCCCATCCGACGTCGACACCGTCCATAGCGTGCCGCCCTTTCGTCCCTCGAAGGAAGCCAGCGGATCATCCACATCCACGATGTCCGGCGGTCCGGCAAGAAACAGCTTGTCGCCGGCCTGCACTAGCGCACAGGCGCGAACAGGTATGTTTCTTGTCCACTTGGCAGGCTTGGCCCTGGTGAACCCGGGGCCCTTGTCCCAGTTCGCTGCCTTTTCGTCGAGGACCGGTTCGTTGTCGTTGTCGTCAGCGAACAGCTCGTATCCGTCTCCTGGAACGTTCCAAGGACGGCGCACGTCTTTCTTGTCGTACACCTTGATGCCGTAAGTTGTGCTGTCGTCGAATACGAGCAACTGGCCCGTCTTGGGCGGCCCTTCGTTGGCTCGGTAATAACCCGGCCACCGCGCCGAATACATCCAGAAAGTCCGGTTGTACCCCGAGTCGTCCAACAGGCCGGACGTAGAAAACAGGTGAAGGCCCACGTCCCGGTCTCCCATCCGAGTGATGCGCGGTGTCTCCTGGCACTGCAATCGCTTGTCGAATTTGATCTGCCTCATGTAGATGTAGCCGTTTTGGCTCAGCAGCACTTCGGGCCGTGCACCTTCCATGTCGAACGCCCAGCCTGGCTTGTCGGGGATTTCCGGGTACGGGCCTTCCAGATGAGCTTCGTGCAGCTTCTCGCCGGTCCGCGCGTCCAGTCCGTAGACATAGACCCCGCCGTCCAGAAACGACGAATAGCCTGCCGCAAAGTAAGCCACACCGTCTTCGACCAGCACACTGCCGTGCACGGGCCATGCAGACGTCACCTGGTCGTACATGATCAGTTGCCTGTCCGACGGGGCAGCCTGAAATCGCCAAACCAACCGGCCATCCGAGGCGCGCAGGCAATACACCCAACCGTCGGCCGACCCGAACAAACAAAGGCTGTTTGTAGTACCGCCTTCAGGCGGTCTTCGCCTGTGCGCTGTATCATCGTCGACCTCATCGGCACCGCCTGAAGGCGGCACTACAAACGTGCAAATCGTCGGCGGCGAATCGACGCGTCCGCCGGTGGTGTAGCTCCACAATGGTTCGCCGCCAGCGGCGTCGAAGCAGTGAACCGTTTGGCTGTCAACGGCACCGACAAAAACCTTGCCACACGCGACGACGGGAGCGGTCAGCCTACCGCCCACTTCCGTTGTCCATGCGACTTGTACATTCCCAGGCACTTCCGTAGACGTGGAACCGCTACGCTTGACGTCGTGCCGATACGTAGGCCAATCATTGGGATTTGCGGTTGCCGATTGCCGATTGTCGATTTGTTGATACGCCGGGCCTTTCTCAAGGCGACTGTCCGTCCCGCTCTTCGACTCTTCGACTTCTCGACTCTTCGACCTTCGCTCCGGCGCCAGCGCGTTGAACCCGTTCAGCAGTACGCCGGGATAGCAGAAGCACTGGTGAGGCGGCACGTACAGGAGTCCGTCGGCGGGCATGATGCCGAGACGACACGGGGCTCGAAGCCAATCACAGCGGTCGAAGTCCGTCCCTTCGAGGTCCAGAAATTCAACGCCTCGCTTTGGCCACAACAGATAGCGCTCGGTCGCCTTGCTTCGGTAGCAGCGGAAATGGTGACCGAAGTCGATCAGATTCCGGACGGTAACGGTCCGCTTGACTTCGCCTGTCAGCGGGTCACGGCCCTCCTTGCTGACGAGCGTCTCCTCCAAACCGTTGATCAGTACGTTCCGCGGATCGCGCATGCTGAAGTTTTGCGCGGGGCCTCCCGACCATACCAATCCGGATGCCACGAACAGATCCGGCGGAGTTGCCGCGCCGCAGCCCGACGGACTCGGCGCATTCCAAAGCACGTCTCCCGTGTCCGCCGAGTAAGCACGAAGCTCCTTCGGATTCAATGACAGGATTACTTGCTCAAGGGCGACCACGGTGTTTGACGTCACCCATTTTCCCCACCGCCCGGCTCCGGCAGCGGTGCTTTCCGCCCGCCAGAGTTCCTTGCCTGTTTCGAGATCGACGCACACAAGCGCGTCGTATGTGTGGAAGCAGACTCGATTGCCCCCGACCGCCAGCGTCAACGGTAGGATCTTCTCCGCGTCTTTCCTCCACAACAGTTCGCCCGTGTCCGCTCTGATCGCCACGACGGTTTCGCTGGCAGCCTTTCCCTGGTTTCTTTCGAAGCCCGTGGCCGGAATCTCTCGAATACACAGCACCAGCACGTCATCACGGTGGAGAATCTCGTCGGTGCCCTTCGTATTGTCGAACGTGTCAAGCTCTTCGCCCGAAGCCGCATCCAACACACTGAGCGGGGATCGAAAGCCGAGCGTCGCATACACGCGATCACCCGCTGCCACCAGTCGCCGTGGAAGCACCACGGGGGACTGGAGACGTTGTGCACCAAGCCTCCACCAGTCCTTGCTCTCCAGGTCCGACTTCTTCCATTGTCTCCAGCCCCATTCGGGCAAGGGACACTTCCACAGAAGCACGCCGCTGAAGGCATCTCGTGCAACCAGGAACCACCGGGAGGGAAGCCGCTTGTCAAGGATCCCGGTTAGCCCTTCGTCCAAGATGTAGAAGATTCGCCCACCCGATGAAACCAGTGCGCTGACGCTGGAGTCCATCTCATGACTCCGGCAGAACAGGGGCCGCGCGACCCATTGCAGGTGCCGCGGCGGGCCCACGAGCGAGTCGTCGGCCACCGCGTTCCCCGAAGCATCGTGCAGGTAGTGGGTCCACTGGTCGATTGTGTCGGGCCTGGGTTTGGTGAACTTCGACCAGCCGGCCAGACGGGAAGAGGTTTCGGGTGTCAGGTGTCGGGTGTCGGTGATTCCCGAATCGTCGTTTATCAGTGCAACGCCGTCCGGTGCAAGAACGCGAGCTACCTCGTCTCCTGAAAGTTGAACGCCAGAATCTGATACCACCAGGAGATTGACCAGGTTGTCCGCGTAGGGAAGACGCTTGCCACTGGAGCGGATCGCTGTGACGGGTCCGTACAGGTCGAGCGAACGGATGTGGGCTCGTGCCTCTTCCACGTTCGCTTCGTCGGCATCCAACCCCTGCACCAGATAGCCGTCGTCCGCACGCAGCGCCGCAGTCAGTTTGCCGTCGCCGCAACCCAGATGCACGACCAGTCCACCGCGCACCCCTGCAGCATCAAGGATCCGCCGCGCTTGCTCACGCTGGAGGCTGGAAGCCTGATGGCCGTCGAGGACGATGGGCCATGCAAACAGCATCAGGCTGAAAGCAGCCACGGCACCAAATGGTTTCAGAATCATTCGCATTCCAAAGTCCTGCAATAGATCGTTTAACCGCAAGCCGGAGGCGTGCGCGTGTTCTGGGGGGGGCCGCGCACGCCTTCGGAGACTGCTGAAATGCTAGCGGAAACCAAAGTGGGGTGAGCTTCCAGCTTGCCGACCTTGTGCATTGTTGATACCCACGTTTTCCTTGCCTACGTATTTGGCAAGCTGGAAGCTTACCCCACGACTTATTCAGCAGTCTCCTCCGGCTTGCGGTTAAACGAGCATTCGTCGCACAGGGGGAGTCAACACGACACCGGGAACAAGTCGTCGTTGATTCTATAGTCTGAGAACGCGCCGCCAAAGTCGTTTGGCTGGAAAAACGAAAACGCCGCTTGCCAATCATTCGTCAATCGGCATTCGCCGGTGAGAAAAGACTGGACAAGCCGTTGAACGCTCGCGAAGATAGACCCAGGTGCGAGGAACATTCAGATAACGCAGGTATTGCCATGCTCGAACACATCGATCCGACGAAGAAGATTTCCAAAGCGGCCTACCAAGAGATTTTTCCGGAGATGGAGGTCCGCATGGGCGCGCTGCAACGCGCGGCCCGATCGGCGGGTGTGCCTGTGATCCTTGTCTTCGAAGGATGGGACACGGCCGGCAAAGGCCGTCAGATCAATCGCCTGACCCGGACGCTCGATCCCCGCGGGTACCGAGTCCATGCCATCTCGGCGCCGAATGAAGTGGAACGGTTTTTTCCCTGGCTCTGGCGTTTCTGGCAAAACATCCCGCCAGCCGGAAGGTTCGCCATTTTCGACCGTTCCTGGTACGGTCGCGTCTTGGTCGCCAGGATGGAAGGGCTGGTCGCCGAGGACCAATGGCAGAAGGCTTATGACGATATCGTTGAGTTCGAGCGACAATTGGCAGATTCCGGTGTGGTAATCGTGAAGTTCTGGTTGCATATCAGCCAGAAAGAGCAGAAATCGCGGCTGAAAGCCCTCCAGAAGGACCCGGCGCTTGCCTGGAAAGCGGACGAAGAGGAGTGGCGGCAAAACAAGAAGTACGACCGATGGCTTTTGGCCATCGAGCAAATGTTGGAACGTACCAGCACAGCGTGCGCTCCTTGGACGGTGGTCGAATCGACGCAGAACCGTTTCGGCCGAGTCAGGGTCTTCGAGACGATCCTGGACCGAGTCCAGCAGGAACTGGACCGCCGCGCCGCACTGCCGAAGACAAAACCCGAGGCCATGCCGGAACCGCCGGATTCCCCTACCACGGAACAGACCATCCTGGACCGAATCGACTTGGACCTTTCGCTGGAACGCGAAGAGTACCAGACGCAACTCGACGAACTTCAGGAACGTCTCCACGAACTGGAGCATCGGTTGTATCTGGAGCGTGTGCCTGCAGTGATCGTTTACGAAGGACAGGATGCTGCTGGAAAAGGCGGCAACATCAGACGGCTGACCAACGGCCTCGATCCGCGCGGCTACTCGGTGGTGCCGGTTGCGGCGCCAAATGACGAGGAAAGGGCACGGCATTACTTGTGGCGATTCTGGCGCACCGTACCCAAGGCAGGCCACATCGCCATCTTCGATCGGTCGTGGTACGGACGAGTGTTGGTCGAACGCGTGGAAGGCTTCTGCAGCGAGGAAGACTGGACAAGGGCCTTTCGCGAGATCAACGAGTTCGAGCACCAGTTGGCCGACCACGGCACGGTGATCGTAAAGTTCTGGCTTCAGATCGACCGGGAAGAACAGATGCGCCGCTTCGAGGCTCGGAAGGAAAACGCCTACAAGCAATGGAAGATCACGGACGAAGATTGGCGCAATCGCGAGAAGTGGAAGCAATACAAGATGGCTGTGGTAGACATGCTCCACAAGACGAGCACCACCTACGCACCGTGGACGCTGCTGGAAGCGAACTGCAAACGCCACGCCCGAATCAAAGCCCTGCGAACCGTTGCCGACGCAATCGAAAACGTTTTGGACAAGCGTCAGTAGGCACGGCAGCTAACGCAGAAAAGAAACCCGGCTTTTTCGGAAAGCCGGGTTTCTGCGAACCAGTTGTGTACGGCGACTTCTGGGCAAGCACTCAGCTCTTTAGACCTTTGAGATCTGCTTCCAGTTTCTCGTCGCTCTTGACCAGATCCTTCCAGTACACGCGCTCGCCCGTGTAGGCAGCAGTACGGCCCAAAACCGTGATCAGATTGCTGCGAACGCTGGGGGCGACTGTCGCGTTTTCGTAGTTCCCGTCCGTGATGTTCTTGTGGAACGAGGCAATGTTCGTTACGGCGCCTTCCTTGTAGATCCCCGGTGACTTTCCGCCGCGGTAGAAGTGCTTGCCGCGAATCAGGACCTCGCCGCCGTACTGGGTCTCGAGGATACCCTCGGCGCCGAACATGCGGTTTCGAATGCCTTCCGGCTGAGTCCCGTGGCCTTGAAACTGCCGAGAGCTGAACGTGATGCCGACATCGTTCGGGTATTGGTAAAGCAACGCAAAATGGTCCCAGCACGTGCCCACCGTGCGAACCGTGCGGCCGCCTGTGCCATCGGCGCAGACCGGGTCCTCGTCCATGATCCAGTTCATCACGTCCAGCGTGTGAATATTCTGCTCGGTGATGATGTCGCCGGACAGAATCCGATCCACT
>JADHUC010000070.1 GCA_016784735.1 Pirellulaceae bacterium
CACTTGGGATGCAACTCGGCCAGCGCTTCGCCCGAAGTGCCTCTGTTGTTCTGGTGGGAAGGGCCGGACGGATCTCGACTGCTAACGATGTACGAGGCCAGTGGATACGGAAGCCGACTCCAGCCGCCCGACGGTTGGCCGCACAAGACATGGCTGGCTTTGATTCACACGGGCGACAACCACGGTCCACCCGTACCAGGCACGGTCCAGAAGCTCTTGGATCAAGCCCAGGGTAATCTCCCGGGCGTCAAGGTTCGCATGGGACGTCTGTCCGATTTCGGTGACGCGATTCTTGCGGAAAATCCCCAACTGCCGGTCGTTCGCGCCGACATGCCCGACACTTGGATCCACGGCATCATGTCCATGCCCCCCGAAACCAAGATCGCTCGAAACACGCGACCGAAGATTGCAGCCCTGGAGACGCTCAATACCTTGCTGCGATGCTGGGGTGTCGATACAGAGCCGGCGAGAGAAACCGTGTCGTCGGCCTACGAAGGAAGCCTGATGTACGGCGAACATACCTGGGGCGCCAGCGTGCCGCTCGATAAACGTCTTTACGGCAAGGCGTGGCAGGAAGAGCTTGCCGCAGGGAAGTACGCGCACATGGAGGAATCGTGGCGAGAACACGGTGCCTACATCCGCAACGCCCAAGACCTGGTTCACCCAGCACTGGCCGCAAACATGCAGGCATTGGCTCGTTCGGTGAAGGTCGACGGCCTGCGGATCGTTGTGTTCAATCCTCTGCCGTGGGAGCGAGATGATGTCGTTGCAGTCGAAGGTGCTGCCAGCCTGGGGACATCCTGGAAAGACGCGACAACCGGCGAGACCGTACCGGTGGAACGCAACGGGGACTCGGTTCGTCTGCTAGTCCGGCAGTTGCCGCCGCTTGGATACCGCACGTACGTTCCGGAAACATCCAATGAAGTTCGTGGCGATGTGTCTGGCGATGCGGCATCGGGAGTGATCGAAAACGCGCGATACAGAGTGCAATTGGACGCTGCGCGCGGCGTGATTGCGTCGGTTAAGGACAAACTAACCGGTCGCGAGTTGGTCGACTCGACCTCTCCTTACGGCCTTGGCCAGTATCTGTACGAGCGTTTCGACGCCGACGATAACCAGAGGTACATCAAGAGCTACTGCAAGTACATCCCGGGCTGGGTGGGCCACTTCTCTCGATTCGACATGCCATCGGCCAAGGAGATCCCGTACTCGGCCACCTCGCCGCAGGAGTTTTCATTGCATGTCCAACGGAGCGACGTTTCCACGACGGCCACGATGACCGCCGCACCTTCACCGCAAATGCCGCACTCCGTCGCGCTCGCCGTCACGCTGTACCGCGATCTGCCCTACGTCGATCTGGAACGGAAGATCACCGACAAACAGCCCGACACGTGGCCCGAGGCGGGTTGGCTGTGCCTACCGATGGCAATTGACCAGCCGGAGTTCCGCCTGGGGCGACTCGGTGCGATGGTTGATCCTTCGAAGGATACGGCCCGTGGAGCGAACCACGAGGTTTTCTGCCTGAACGGCGGAATGACCATCACTGGCGCCGACGGAAAGGGAATCGGATTGTGTCCGGCAGACTCGCCTCTGGTCAGTATCGGCCGTCCCGGCATTTGGCGGCATTCGAAGGAGTTCGGCGAGCGCGAACCGATTGTGTTCGTAAACCTCTTCAACAACGTCTGGGGCACCAACTTCCAGCAGTGGATCGGCGGTTCGTGGTCGTCGCGTGTTCGCCTTTGGTCGGTCGACGGCGGCGAGGCGGAACGAGGACTTATCACACCGTCCTGGGAAACTCGAAACCGCGCGGTTGCCGTCGTGTTCCACGGATCGGCCGGGAAACGGCCGCCCGAACAAACCGGTCTTGAGCTATCGGAGAAAGGCGTCTTGGTAACCGCGTTCGGCCCGAATCCCGATGGTGACGGCATTCTGCTTCGCCTTTGGGAACAGGCCGGGCGCGATTGCGACTGTCGCATTCGTTTGCCCGCCGGGCTCCGAATCGCCAAAGCCCAACCATGCGATCTCCGCGGAAGGCCGTTGGGCAATCCGATCCGTGTCCACGAAAGCTCGCTCGACGTACCACTGAAACACTATGCCCCGTTCAGCTTGATCCTTGGCACGTCGGCCAGCGACTGACGCGGGCACTGCAGAGCCTTTCGCCGTTCCTGGATTCGGCGTACGAGTGAGGGCCTACGAGACTGGATGAATAAGAGTTATCGCTAAGTGACGGAGTTGGAGATAAAAAGTCCATTGGATTATGACCGGCGCGCTGTCGACATTCTGCGGCCAACTATTCTGCCGCCAGACCCGAACAAACGGGGAAGGTGAGGCAGAATGACTCCGGTTTCACCAAGCTATTGCCTCCCGTCGATCAGCACGACCTCGCCCTTGTCCGGCACAGCTTGGACCAGCGCGAAGGGGCTGCCATCGTGTTCCAACTGGGATACTTCAACCGGGGTGCCCGCCTGCGTCGCACGAACCGTTTTCCAATTGTCCGGCAGTCGCACTTTTACGGTCAGCGGGAAATCGAATAGCGTGTCGTCCATGTCGTCAGACAGGTTGAAGCGAATCTCCTGCGACTTGCTGTCGAGCGTTTTCAGTCTTGCCGTATCCCGCTGCTGTCCGTACATGACGACTTCGCGGAACAACCCTACCCATACCTGATCCTCGCGCTGCTTGATGTACTCGAGCTTCTCGCCCAGTTCCTGTCGGCGATCTTCCTTCACACCGTGGAAATGAGTGCAATACCAGCCGCGATAGCCGCGCCCTCGGTACAGGGCCGGGTCCAGCAGATTGTTGAATTCGCTCCAGGGCGCGCCGCCGATGTTGATTCCTCCGACACTGGATGTGTTCAGGTAGTCAATCTGATCAGCCCTGTTGATGTGCCCAACGGTGCCCCTTGCGCCGATGAAGTACTT
The DNA here is from genome assembly GCA_016784735.1 of Pirellulaceae bacterium. Classification (GTDB taxonomy): domain Bacteria; phylum Planctomycetota; class Planctomycetia; order Pirellulales; family Pirellulaceae; genus JADHUC01. Next base: position 2,919 of record JADHUC010000070.1, read on the forward strand.
GGCTGCGACATCCCGGTCGTTCAGTTGACTGTTCTTTCCGCCGGGATAGGCAAGAACCACGCATCGGTGGTCGTTCAGATTTTCTTCGATGTGACGGACGGAGATCGCGTACTCCGCGTCGATGTCTTTGATTTCGTCTTCCGCTCGTCCTTCGTCTTTGAAGTGAAGATGCGTTACCGTGTGCGACTGCACGTCGTGGCCCAACCGCCGCATCTCCCGCCATTCGTCCCACGTGCCCCAGTAGGCGCCAGTGCCCGCACGTCCGGTAATCATGAACCACGTGAAGTGCCAACCGTATTTCTTTCCCTGCTCGATCCACCACTGATGATCCGGTGCACAATTGTCGTCGATGGTGATGGACAATGCGCACAGCTTGTCATCCTTCCAGAGACAAACGTGTGCGTCTCCTGGTTGCTCGGGCCACACGCGGTCAGTCACTTCGAAGCGCGACGTTTCGGCAGCCGGCAGATGATGAAGTTGCTTGCGGTCCTCACCGGCTCCGTCCGCAACGGCAGCGCACGCCCAAACCACGGTCGGCAGGGCGATGATCAGCATTCGTTTCGTCTTATGCATGAGTGAGTTTTCTTTCCTCGTATACAGTTATTCCAGCGGGCCCCAAATCTCGACTAACAGGTCGTGCAGCGTTGGGTCGTGTTCCCTCAACTCCGCGCGAACAAACGGATAGAAGTCGTTGCGGTAGAAGTACGCTTCGGTGCCTTCCGCGAAGTATTCTTTGTGGTCCTTCAACGCGTAATGCCGAACGCGTTTGCCGGTATACAGCAGAACCTCTTTGTAAGTCCCATCTGACTCCGCCTTCTTGTACGCCTTGATGATTTCGGGATGGCCAAAACTCAGGATTTGATCGTGATAGGCGTGAGCCAATTCGTGCAGCACGACCGCCGGATGTTTGATCATCTGTTGGCGGGACAACAGGCTGCTTGCCCGCGTAATATGGACCTTTTTGGCCAAGCGTGGATCGTGGCCATGGGACCTGAGCCACCCGATGTTTGGATGATACTGCATTGACCCCAGCGTCGGATGATGATGCTCGATCCATATTTCCAGCTTCTGCATGTCGCGCAGACGATCTTCCGGCATCAGCACAGCAATTCGCTGAAGGTGATTTGCAAGCATACCCAGCGCACGAGCCCCTTCCTCTTTGTGCTCCCCGTCCAGCATTGCCGGATCCACGTGGACCGTCCAACCTTCGATCTTCTGCACGACGGGATCGAACCGAACGCCTTCGGCCGGTTTCGGCTTGCCGCGCGAATCCGCCCCCGATTCATCCGCTACGGAACACTGCCACACTACCATTAGGGTCACGCAACCCACGAGTAACTCGATTCTCCTTCGATTCATCCAATCTACTCCGATTTGCTCTATTTCGGTGTTACGGTGACGATTTTGGCTGGCAGGACGCGAACGGGCCCGAACAGACCGGATTCCAGTAGCGGCGTTTCTTTCCACGAGCGGCCACCAGTTTGCTGCACATTGGTACGCGTCATTTGTTGGTCTTTCGGCAAGCGGGCGTCGCCGGCCAGTCGATTCGACCAAGTGTTGGCAACCTCGACGACCAGTTCGTTTCGGCCCGCCCGTGCGGCGTCGGTGATGTCCACCACATACGGCGGCTTCCACAACACGCCGACCGACTGGCCGTTGACGAATGCCTCGCCCACAGCCCAAAGTCGTCCCAGATCCAAGAACGCGCGGCGGTTCCCGTCCAGCCAATCCGCGGGTAGCTCAAAGCTTCGCTGGTAGCGGGCGATCCCCGAGAAGTACCGAATCTCGTCCTTCGGGTGATCGGTCCATGAGATCAGCCGATCGAAACTGGCCGTGTGCGAGGCACCGAAGCCGTCGGCAAAACGCACGCTCCACGGTCCTGCCAGCTCGATCGGTTTGGGAAGCGAAACGGAGGGCACAAGGGCAATTCGCCCACGACTGTTGACCATGAGGTCCCCAGTCTTCAGCACCATTAGCTCGGCTTGGCTGCCGTCCCAGTCAATGATACGAGGGTGGTCGATGAGGCCTTTTCCCGTAGTGTAGCTTACCCTGTCGGGCGAAATAATACGCACAGGCCCTGCTATGACTGGCCCGTCGTTGTCGCCTGACGCCCGGAAGACTACGAATATCGAACCGAATGGAGCAAATCGCAACGGGACAGAGACTATTTCGTCTTCTGAAATGTAGGCGTACTGCGGCGTCATTTGGCCCGAAGCCGGATCCCAGAGCTCGGGCACTCGACCGTCAACGCGAAAGTCAACCCAGACCTGTTTGCTGACTGGCATCTTGTTGCGGACGAAATAGATGTCGGCGTGGGCAGTTCGGCGGTGTATGAAGTCGAGTTGCGTATCGTCAAGCGGGTACACAACGCGGAAATCACGCCCGATGTCCAAATCCTTCAGGACTTCGCGCGGCTTGCGTCCCCAGATGATGCGGCCTTTGCCGTACTTGTGCTCCAGAACCGTTTTGCCATCGCATGGGCCCCAGAGCCGGTCGGCAATGCGCCGGGCTTCGTCGTCGCGACGCGGGTAGTCGGTCAAGCCGTTCGTTTGCGTTGGCTTGGGCCCGACTACGATCGCGCCATCGCGGACCATTTGTTCGAGCTTCTTGAGCACGTCCAAGTCGATGTCGGGCCGATCCGGTAGCACCAGGATGGCGTAACTCATGCCGTCCGGCAGGACGATGCGACCGCCGCGCACGCTCATACGCGTGAGGATCACTTCGCGGTTGGTCACGTCGTAGTCATAGCCGTGCCCCGCCAGTGTCTTGGTGTGCTTGGGCAAGACGAAGTTGTAGCCTTGGTCGCCGTAGTAGTAGCACACGTCGGCCACGAAATGCCCTTGCTGAAGCAGGAAGCAACTTCGTGCCAGGTAGTCCAGGAACGGTTTGGCTTTGGGCCACCAGACGAGGTTCGGGGTAATGTGCGTACCTGCATGGTAGACCCATCCGGGCTTGCCTGCTTCGGGCGGCAGGTGGGAGGAGGTGTGCCAGACGAAGTGGTTGGTGCCTTCGCACATTGCACGATCCGCCGACGGCTTCAGATCGATCGGGCCGTCCTGAAAATGGTGCATGCTGGTGAAAGCCTCCATGTGAACACGCCGCTTGCCGTAAATGTGAGCGGCGCAGGCGGTCTCTTTCACGACCCACATGCCGTCGGCGTTGGGGCGTTTGGGCCAGAATTCGCCGCGCACTTCATCAATCGCGCCCTGTGCTTTCAGTGCGTCTACCGGCACTTGGTGAATTGGCGGTCCCGGGCCGCCGGCCTCCGATTCGATGCCTAAGCCCGCAGCATGAGCTGCCTCGACAGCGGCGCGATAGTAGGCGTCCACCAGCAGATCGCCCAGCGTCTTGCGGTAGTCGTAGATGAACCGGGCCGTGACCTCGTCGTTGACGACGACGCTGCCCGACAAAGTCGGTAAGTATGGCTTCATGTCGTAGCCGCGGTAGCCCGAGAATTGCTCGATCAGATCCGGCGTCCAGATCGCTCCTCGCACCTCGTAGCTGGCCAAGTAGAGATACTTCATGGCCGTCTTTCTCAGATCGCCCATTTTCGTTTCAAGACGATCGGTCAGGTATTTGAGGAAGGTGAGCGTGGCTTCGCGGCTGAAATGATCCGTTGCCAGGCCGTCGGAGTTCGGGCTGGGCACCTTCAGCCGCTCGCCCGTATTCGAGCAGACAAACCGCATGATCACCCATTTGCCGGCGGGTGCTTGCCATTTCAAACGGCCTTCGGCATCGATGCGGTCCGTCAAGTCGATGATCGAGTCCGGATCCTCGACAAGCAGCGGCGGCGGCCCGGCCGACGACCAACCGCCGTGTGCGCCGGATTTGTTGCCGTCGTTGATATTGCCGGACGACCACGTGCGGTCTTGGCCGAGCGCGGAACGGTAGCCGATCAGTTCGGCGCCGTCACGGCTGCGGTCGGCAACATGCGAGACCACGACGTTGACATCCTCTGTGTTGTACAACTCGAACTCGCCGAGTTGCACTCGATCGCAACGGTCGTTGTGCCCGCTGTGGATGCGGAGCCGCGCGTAGCGTGCCTTGACCGCGGGCACGTCGAAACGCTGTGGTTCCGCGTTCGGTTCCAGCGACGCTCGCAGTACTTCGCGAAAGGCATCACCGCTGGGTGTGGTCTCGGAGACGGCGATCGAAAACTCTTTGGCAAACAAATGCAGCTTTCCGTGACGCTTGGGATCATCGCTGGTCGTGTTGCAGAGCACGGCGTGGCTGAGCGTGTGGACTCCCGGCGGATCCAGCTTGAACACAAAGTCGTGGCCCGGCACTCGTTTGTCGGCCGGAATGGCCAGCACTGCTACGTCCTTGTAGAAGGCAGGCTTTCCGTCCGCGTCGCGCGGCGCCTTTGCCGGCAGCGTTGGAAACGGCAGAACCTGGTCGAACGCGGCCGGACCCTTGACGTTGACCTCCGTCTGAAACAGGCCCATGCTGCCGTGATGCGGCTCGACCCACGCTCCGCCCATGTCCCAACTGCTGGCCACCGAAAGCTCCACGTCCATGCCCAGCCGTCCGGCAACGCCTACCGCGTGAGCGATATCGCTTACGGATCGGTCGCCCATAAACGGCGGTCCCGCCGGAGGCACTGTCGCTTTGTCGCCGCGAGTCCCCATGTCGAAGATGCATACGCCGCGGATACCGGCGTCGCACATTTCCTTCAACTCGCGCTCGACGTAGTCGCGGTTCACGTAGCCGTTCAACCACAACCAGTAGGCCGAAGGCCGAGCCTCCTTGGGCGGATCGTGAAACCCGGCAACCAGTGGATCAGCGGAAGGGGAAGGCTCGGCGCCGGCCGCTCGTGCTGCGATCACGAGCACAGTAGCCGTGGCGAGTATGAGACTCTTGGAGCATGGTTTCATCTTCACGGCATATTCTCCTTTTCTGTGGTTGTCATCCACGGTGCGACAAAATGGTCGTTCGTCCGTTCGACCCATTGGGCCAGTAACTGGCGGTGGTGCATAAGCTCGTCGCGATGGGCCGCCCGGCTGGCCAAGTTGCGCGACTCGCCTGGATCGTCCTGCATGTCGAACAGCATCTCGGGGCGTTGACCATCGGTGAAAGCGATGTATTTGTACTGCATCGTTCGCAGGACGCGCGCCTTTCGGTGCGGCTGAGTACGGAACGGCGACAGTTCGCAGACCGCGTAGCCTCGCCCCGGAGCTTTGGGATCTTCGATGATCGGTCGCAGGCTCACGCCTGTGACCGGCTTCGCGAGCGTCACGCCCGCGTAATCGCAAACCGTCGGCACGATGTCGATGCTGGAAACCGGGTGTGTCTGATCCTCGCGTCCCGCCGGAATCCGTCCATTCCACGCGATTACCAGCGGCACCGCCGCCGCGCCGTCGTAGGGTGTCAACTTGACGATCAATTGGTGGCCTGCCGCACCCTCGCCGTGATCGCTGGTGAAGACGATCAGCGTGTTGTCATCCAGATTCTTTTCGCGCAACACATCAAGGATGCGGCCGACCAGGCGGTCGACCTGTTCCGTCAGACGGTAATAGGAATACAGATACGCTCGCCATTGGATTTCGTCCCAATCGGCCGTGAACTGCTGCTCGACGCCGTACGTCTTCGGCTTGCGGCAGTCGGTCATGAACTCCGATTCGTCAGGCGCGATGGCGAAGTTGTCCGGCAGCGGCGGAAACAGGTCCAGGTTGGCCGGCTTCACCGGTTTCTCACGTACCCACCAGCAGATGTCGTGCGGATTGTGCAGCGATACGGCCAGCAGCCACGGCCGATCGTGCTCTTTGCGCAAGAACGCCACTGCCTGATCCGTCACAGCCGCGTCGGTCTGATCGCCCAGCATGAACCTGGTTCCCTCGGGCACGTGCAGGCAGTCGAAGCCGGGGATCGTCCCATCCGGCGGTCGCGGATAGCTGCCCGGCAGGTGCCATTTGCCAGTCCATGCCGTCTCGTACCCGGCATCACGGAATATCTGGCCAAGATTCGGGATCGCCGGATCCGGCGTCTGGCCGTTCAGGTCCACACCCGTCTCGTGTGGCATACAGCCGGTGACGATGCTGCTGCGCGACGGCCCGCATACCGGCGACGTGCAATACGAGATGCCAAACCGCACACCCGCCGCGGCCAGCGAATCCATGTGTGGCGTGTGCAGATAACGGTTCCCGTACGCGCTCATAGCCCGCAAAGTCTGCTGATCCGTCAGCAGCAGCAGAACGTTGGGCCGCGTGCGATCCGTCGGTGGAGCCGCTGCGATAGCCGAGTTACATACCCAAGTGAATATCGCAATCAGGCTTATCGTGATTCGCACAACTCTCGACATTACAGTTTCTCCTAACGTGGGGCACGCGCGGGAAAGGGCTTGGAACCTGGCGGCAATATCAGTGTTATGGTGATTCTGCGAGCAGTTGTCAAAGCGGTGCACCACGAGGACAGGGCCGATCCGGACTTCCGAACACGATCTCGTCGTCCCCGCGACTCCGCTCCGGAGCGTCCTTGGCAGGCCAAACTCCCCGCAAGAACGGCCATCCCGTCCACCGCTCACCTATGTGAAACTGACGACAACCGTTTGCTCTGAGCCGAAAGCTCAAATAGGATAAGAGGCCCAACCGAATTCTGTACGTCTGAGCCCTGCCCGCCGTGCCACACGAACTCGATTTATGCATCGGCTCTGGAATGATGCGTACAGGCCACGATAGGAACACTTGAATCATGGGTTTTTGCGAACTTCCCAATCGAACTTGCGGCCTGATGACGCTGCTTGCTTTGATGACCGGCCTTTCTGCGCGGGCGGACTGCCTGCAGGTCGATATTGGTCACGTTAAGACGGGGGCGTCCGTCAACCAAGTACAGTCAGGCTTTCTCGACCTCACGGCGGCCAATCAAAACGGCCAACTGACGGGCCGGTCTGCCGCGAGCTTCTCGAAGACGTTTCCCAGCGAACTTGGTGTAAATGGCAACGTCACCGTGTCGCTCGAAGCGGCGCATCCAGCGTCGACTACCTTGGCTTTCCGCGATCGCGGCGATATGAGCGGAGAACTTGGCGACCTGGCCGAAGACTTCGCGTTCAACGAGGCCCAATTGACGCTGAAGATTGCCGGGCTGAAGCCGGGCGTTTACGCCATGACCACCTGGCATCACGATCCGCAGTACGTGGGCGGTATGATCGACATAAGAACCGGCGACCGGATCGCGGTGGGTGCGTTGCTCCAAACGACCGGCTTTGCCGGCAAGATTGCGTCGGCTGCGTTCCCGATCGAAGCGAACGGGAGCGATCCCGTGGCGATCCAGATAGTGAGCCAGAGCCGTGACGACAAGTTTGTCGCCTATCTGAATGGGTTCTCCTTGACGCCCCTCGCGGCAATTGCCTCCTTCGACGTGGACTGCCCGCCTCGCCCGATCACTCAGGCCGCCGGTGGAACGGATGGCGGCTCGTTTGCTTCGCTTTGTCCGTCGGCCAACGATCCGTCGGCAAGTTCCGTTTCGGCGACAGATGGCGGCATCACCCTCTCGATTGCCGGTACGACCCGTGGCGATTACCTCGATCAAGGCAGCGATGCTTTCGGTGGACGCGTGCGCGGGAAGTTGCTTCGCGATTGTGTTCGTTTTGACTCGGCGGCCCCCGGCCATTCGAGCGGCAACCTGAAGGTCGATGTCGAAGGTCTGGAGCCGAATGCCAACTACCTGTTCACATGGTACGCGCACGAGGAAGGGCTCGAAGCTGGCCGTCCCATGTTCGTCTACCAGGATCGCGTTGCTGAAGAGACCTTGCTTTTCACCAATGCCGAAACCTTCCTGTACACCAAAGAGAACAAACTTCGCCGCGATCCAAGTCCGGCAGACGCGGGCAATACGTTTTTGGCCACTGCCGATCAGAAGGGCGAGATTCATCTGATCGCCGGTCGCGGCGCCACCGCCGGCTCGGACAATGCGAAAGGCGGTGGCACGGTTACGGTTCTTAACGGTTTGACCATCGCTTCGGTCGCAGGACTGTCCAAGACCTGGCTTGCGGATTTCGCAAGCCGACCCAAGATGGGCGGACGGACGGCCGCCAACGCCGCGGGCGATTCGCTAGCCAAAGACTACACGACCGAGGTCGAACTGATACCGCCGACCGACCCGGAGGATGCAGTGGCGACGTTCGAGGTGGAACCCGGCTTTCGCATCGAACTGGTGGCGGCCGAACCATTGGTGATGGACCCGGTGGGGATGTCGTTCGACGAACGCGGCCGGTTGTTCGTCGCCGAGATGCGCGGGTACAACCAGGGAAACCGCGTGCCCTGCAGCGATGCTCGCAAGCTCGCCCTGGAGACACAGAAGCTAGGGCAAGTCAAGTTGCTGGAAGACACGGACGGCGACGGCCGCTTTGATAAAAGCACGGTCTACGTGGATGATCTGATCTGGCCCAACGGGATCTTTGCCTACGATGGCGGAGTGCTTGTGGCCGCCGCGCCGGAATTATTGTACTGCAAGGACACCGACGACGACGGCCGGGCGGACATTCGCAAGGTGGTCTTGACTGGCTTTGGTTACAGCAACTGGCAGCATCTGCCCAACAGTTTTCGCTGGGGGCTCGATAATCGCATTCACGGCGCCAGCGCTTCCGGTGGCGGCGAGATAAGCTGTCCCGAGCGGTCTGACGCGAAGCCAGTGTTGATTCGTGGTCGCGATTTCGCCTTCGATCCTCGCACTCTGGCAGTTGAGGCGACGAACAGTTCGGCCCAGTTCGGTTTGAGTTTCGACGATTGGGGAAACAAGTTCCTGACCAGCAACAGCGATCACATTCTGTTGGTGTATTTCGAAGATCGCTACATCGCTCGCAACCGGATGTTGGCGGCCCCGCGCTCGTGGCGTTTGGTCGCCGCGGCGGGACGCGGAGCCGACGTGTTTCGCATCAGCCCCCCCGAACCGCACCGCGTGGTGTGGATGCGCATGCGGGCCAGCGGGGTGATCAAAGGCATCATCGAACGAGGCGGAGCCCCGACGGGCTACGTCACGGCGGCCGGGGGCACGACGATCTACCGGGGCGATGCGTGGCCGGAAGAGTTTCGAGGTAGTTCGTTCGCGCCCGAATGCTCGGGCAATCTGATCCACCGCAACGTACTTGAACCGGACGGAGTAGGCCAGATCGCGCGGCGCGTGGACGAGGGCCGGGAGTTCCTCGCCTCGCGCGACATCTGGTTCCGGCCCGTCAATATGCTGAACGGTCCCAACGGCAACATGTACATCGCCGACATGTACCGCCAGGTGATCAACGAAGGAGTCGTGCTGCCACCCACGCTGCGACGGTGTTTTGATTTGACCGAAGGCCGCGATCGAGGTCGCATCTTCCGTGTGGTTCCCGAGAAGTTCCAGCAACCGGTCACACCGGATTTGAGCAAGGCCAGTACCGCGGAGCTTGTCGCCTTGCTGGAACATGCCAATGCCTGGCATTTCACAACCGCCGCCCGATTGCTGTACGAGCGTCAGGACCCGGCGGCGATCGAGCCGCTGAAGAAGCTGGCTGCCGAGTCTTCTTCGCCGTTGGGTCGAATGCATGCGATGTATGCCCTGGACGGTCTGTCGGCCCTTTCGCCTGAAGTGATCTCGCCGCGACTCGCCGACTCTCACCCGCGAGTCCGAGAGCATGCGGTGCGTCTGTCGGAAAGGGTACTGGACGATTCGGCAGCGGTGCGCGGGCAATTGTTCGAGATGACGAGCGACGCGGATATTCGGGTTCGTTATCAGTTGGCTTTCACTTTGGGCGAAATTCAGGAGCCTAGGGCCACCGAGGCATTGGCCGCCATTGCGGCTCGCGACGCCGATGATTCGTGGATTCGACTGGCCCTTTTGAGTTCCTCGTCCGGGCGCGCGGGCGACTTGTTCGCCGAACTTGTGAACCGTCCCACGTTGCGGGCAAGCGTCGGAGGGCGGCAGTTGCTTCAGCAATTAGCCGAGCAAACCGGATTGCACAATGACGCCGGCCAAATCGACAAGGTGGTCAAGTCCCTGGAAGATCTCGCTGTGGATGACCAAACAACCGTCCACGCCGTCGTCCAAGGACTGATCCAAGGGCTGGACAAAGTGAACAGTCCGCTGCGAGCGAGCCTGTTCGCACACAAGGACTCGATCCTTGCGCGATCGTTGGCTGCGACAGTCGATGCGGCCAAACGCCGGGCACTCGACGCGAGCGCGTCCGTCGATCGACGTGTGTCAGCGATCGGTTCGCTGGCCACGGGAGCCTACAGCCAGGTTGCAGGAACGCTCGGCGAGTTGATCGACAGCCGCCAGCCGCAGGCCGTCTCGATTGCTGCGATGGAGACGTTGGGGCGTTATCCCGATCGCGAGGCGGCGCATACGATTGTGGACGCCTGGGTAGGATTGACGCCGCGACTGCGCGGTACGGCTACCGAAGCCCTTTTCGCGCGCAGCGACCGACTGTCGATCCTGTTGGACGCCGTCGAAAACGAGGCCATACGGGAATCGCAACTCGATCCGGCACGAATCCAGTTCCTTCTAAAGCATCGCGACCCGAAGATCCGCGACCGGGCGTCACGTCTATTCAGCCAGGAGGGCACGGCGGGCCGCGACGAGGTGTTATCCGCGTACCGCGGCGTATTGGAGATGGCCGGCGATATCAGCAAAGGCAAAGGTGTCTTCAAGCGGGTGTGCGCCCAGTGCCATCGGCTGGAAGGCGTCGGCCACGACTTGGGGTTGCCGTTGGCCACCGTCAAAAGCAAGGGGAAAGAAGGCATCCTGCAGCACCTCCTCAACCCGAACAGCAACATCAACCCGCAATACGTCAACTACGTGCTTGTGACTGACGGCGGCCGAGTGATGACCGGAATGATCACCGCGGAAACCGCCAACAGCATCACGCTGAAGCGGGCCGAGGGAGAAAGCGATACAGTGTTGCGGGATCAGATCGACGAGTTGGTCGATACGGGCATGTCCATCATGCCCGAAGGACTCGAGAAACAACTTTCGAAAGAGGATATCGCCAACCTGCTGGCCTATCTAATGTCGATCGAGTAGTTGGACAGCGTCACTTTGACGCGACATCCACGAATTCACTAGCCCGATGCGCCAGCGAGGGATTTGTCGCAACGTGTACCCTCGCTGGCGCTTCGGGCTAGTGTGGGACGGAATTGGAGCTATCCAATTAGTTCTCGCCCAGGCAAACGACGCGCCCATCGGTTGTGCACATGAACAACCGTCCCGATGCTGCGATCAGGCCATCGAACACAGGCGGAGCGTCCAACTTGTGTTCGGCCAGCGTCTTTCCGTTGGCGGTCGAGAAAGCACGGAGCACAGCTCCTTTGCGGCCTTCAAAGGAGGCCATCGCGTCTTCAGCGTCCACGACATCCGGTGGGCCCGCCACGAATAACGTGTCCTGCGCGGCAACCATAGCTCTGATGCGGGCCGGCACCCACTTGTGCCAGACGGGCGGATGCTCCCGTGTGAAACCGATCCCTTTGGGGATGCCGCGGGTATAGTCGGGGACTACTGGCTCGTTGTCGTTGTCGTCGGCAAACAGTAGGTAACCCTTCTCGCCCGGCGTAAACAGGGGGCTCTGAAGGTTCCGTCTAGGGAATGCCTGGACTGCATACGTCTTCTCGTCGTCAACCACCAGCAACTGTCCGGTCTTTGCCGCCAAGTGGGATATGTAGAAACCGGGCCAGGTTTCCGAGTACATCCAGAAGGTGCGGTTGAACCAAGCGTCGTCCAGGAATCCGGCCGTGGAGAAAACGTGCCGTCCCATCTTTCTGTCACCCATGCTGGTGCCGCCGAAACGCTGCGTGTACTCCTCCATCAGCCCCTTCTGCACTCGCCACTGCCAGTCGTGTTGGATCTTCTCGTCTTTCGCCATCGACCCAAGACTGTGCACGTACGGCTTGTCCTGAAGGTCCGTGAGCCCCATGGCGACCGATTCCGCGTCCGGGCCGGGCATCACGTACGGTACTTCCTGCTGTTTGAGCGCCCGGTCAAACTTGTATTGGCCCAGGTAAATGTGTCCCCCCTCGCTCACCAGGATGTCGGAAAACGTGCCTTCCATGTGGTACGAAGGAATGAACGGTTTGCCCTCTGCGTCCTTCCGGGTCCTCGCCCACGTATCCAGCCGCGTTTCATGCAGCACTTCGCCGGTCTTTGGATCCAGTCCGAAAACAAGAATTCCGCCGTCAAGGTATGTCGAGCGGCCGGCCGTGCAGTAGGCAACACCGTCTTCGACCAGAATGCTGCCGTGCACGCGCCACGGCGATTCCAATTGGTTGAACGCGACGATCAACTGATCCGAGGGCGCGGCGCGGAACCGCCAGGCCAACTCGCCGTCGGCTGCTCGCAGACAATACACACCGCCGTCAGCGCACCCGAACAGCACCATTCCGCTGTGAATCGTGGGCGGCGAATCAATCCTGCCACCCGCCGTGTAGCTCCAGAGTGCTTCGCCCGATTTGGCATCCAGCGAATGCACAGCATGAGCGTCCCGCGCCGCAACATAAACTCGGCCATCCGCAACGACCGGTTGCGTCAACCGCCCCGTGAGCTTGACTTCCCAGAGCTTGTCGACATCGCCCGAAACCTCGGTGGACGCACCGCCGGTCCGCCTGCCGTCGTGACGGTAGGTGGGCCAATCGCTGGAAATGACCAATGACGAATTTCCAATGTCCAATGACCCGAAGGCCGGCCCGCGCTCGAGTCGATCGCTCCTGTCACTCTTCGACTCTTCGACCTTTCGGCTTTTCGACTCCTCTTCCCCGGCAAACGCGTTGAACCCCGTGACCTTGACGCCCGGATAGCAGAAACACGGATTCGGTGGGACGTACAGCAGGCCGTTGCTTGGTATGACGCCGTATCGACAAGGGCCCCGCGTCCAGTCGCATTGCGTGTGCTCGCCGCCCGTAAGACTGACGAACTCGACGCCGCGGTAGGGCGTGATCAAAAAATCCTCCGTGGCCTTGCTTTGGTAGCAGCGAAGATGATGGCCTTGCGTGAACACCTCGTCGGCATTAACTTTTGTCGTCGCTGCTCCCGTTTCCAGATCGCGTCCGATGATCTGTTCGCCTTCCCAGTGCCACAACTGGTCACTGGCCACAAATAGTTCATTGCGCGGCACGCGCGCTTTGACGGACCAGATGCTCTTGCCGGTGTCCACAGACACCGCTCGAAGTTCCGTTCCGCTCGCCAACAGCGCACGGTCATCGTAGACCACAAGCGCCGACACTCGCTGTGTTATGTCAGCGCGCCACAGTTCCTTGCCATCCTGCGCGTTCACGCACAACAACGTCTGGCCATCCTGGAAAAAAACGCGGCCGTTTTGGGCGGCTAATGTGAACTGCTGAATCTTGCCTGTCGCTTTCCAGAGTCGGGCGCCGGTCTTCGTGTCGAAGGCCAAGATCTGGTCACTGCCTTTGCGCAGAAGGAGGACACCACCAAGGCAGCGGATCTCCTGCGTACCCTCCGTCCCCTCGTAAGTCGTCAGGATTTCGCCGGTCGCGGCATTCAAAGCCGACACGGCTGCTCCATATCCAAGCGTCATGAAGACCAAATCGTCTTCGGCCACCAGAAGGCGAGGCACCGTCGGAGGAACGGCTCGGAGTGCCCGGCTCTTCCAGGGGCCGGCCCCCCATTTCTCGATCGGCCGTTTCCACAGAAGCACTCCGTTAAAGGCGTCCCGGGCCGTCAGCATCCATCGTTCCGGTATCGGTGAATCCGTGACGGAAGTAAGTCCTTCGTCGAACATGTAGAAGAGTCGCCCTTTTGCAGACACCATCGCGCACAGACTCGAATGGAACTCGTGGCTGCGCGACCAGAGCGGACCACAAAGCCATCGCAGCCGGCGAGGCGGCCCGACTTGAGTGTCTTGGGCTACCGGGTTATTGGACGCGTCGTGCAGAAAATGTGTCCACTCGTCGATTTCCTGCGGCCAGGGCTTAATCCACTTGCGATTTTCGATTGGCGATTGCCGATTGAGGAAAAGGGCCACGCCGCCCGGCGCCAACGCCCTGGTGATCTCCTCACGTGCCACCTGACAGTCGCCACTTGCCACTAGTAAGTTGACAAGATTGTCAGCATACGGCAGCCGTTCGCCGTCGAACGTATTGATCGACACCGTACCGTACAGACCCAACGAGCGGATGTGCGATCGAGCCTCTTCGACTTGCGTCGCGCTGGTGTCCAACCCTTGTACGAGGTAGCGGTCATTTGTTCGCAACGCCGCCGTTAGCTCGCCGTTTCCACACCCAACGTGCGCGACCAGTCCGCCCTCGACACCCGTCGCCACAAGGATCTCCTCGGCCTGACGCGTGGTTGTCTCGGCGGCGGTCAGAGTGCTTGCGCACGTGGATACGGCTGAGATGAGGAAACCCAGTAGCATCCAAGACTTGATAATCAATGTTCTACCTGTCATTGTCTTCTCTCATCTTTCTTCACTCAGATGGCAAATGTATTACTCCCGTCACCCCGCTGCTTGCCAGCGGGGAACGGTATTCGAAACCAGATCGCGCTCCCGAAAAACACACTCTTCCCGCCCCACGCCGCCGGAGGCGGCGTGGGGCGGGAAGGTTCGTTCTCCGACGACGTGTCTGGTCTTGAACATGGGCCCGCGGGGACAAGCCCCAGCGGTGGCCGAAAAATACGCAAACCAATCTACGCCGAAGGCGTCTCGTTGCCCAGCCCCGGCTGCAGCCTTGTCATGTGCGTCCCATCGACACCAGTTCGATACCTTCACCGGTTCCGAGGTTTCTAGAGTACTTCTTCTCCATGGGATCGTTCCAGTGTTCGTGGACTCCCAGACTGGCGAGTCGCGTGATGCTGTTGGGATGCTCTGGGTCGTAGAACGTCCCTGATGGCGGATCATCCGCTTGGGCTGCTTCGTGTAAGTAGTCCTCGGCTCCGGACTTGCGAGGGTGGTCTTCCCATTCGGTCCGCAGAAAATCGTAAGCTACCGAATCAATGGCCACTGGGTCTTGGGAGGCGAGCAAGCTGGATGTCCAGTCTCCATTGAAAGGCGTCGAATTCCATTTCATCGGCGCTCGGTCGATCGGATGCCGGCCCGCGTACAGGCCGTCGATCAGGCACAACAGCGTCTTGCCGCCGATGTGCGAATGGCCCGTCAGATCAACCAGGTTTCTGTACTTGCCCATTCCTGCTGCAAACGAGTCCTTGTGCAAATCGTAATAGCCTTTCTGGGCCGGCCATCGGACCAGCGAACCGTAATGGTTCTTGCCACACAACGTCACGCCGGTGGCCGTGTGACTTTTCAGGTTCGCCAGATTGATCAAATAGTCGGCTTCTTCGAAACAGTCGGGTATGAAGTCCTGAAGGCACCCTTGCGGCCGACAACTCCAGTGGATCGGGACCGACGAGGGTTTCACGGCGACGCGACCGAACAGCCCCTTCTGGTCCACATACCGCACATCCGGATACTCGCCATGCAGCATCCCGTAATACTCGTTCGAGAAGATAGCCAGACTATCCCCAATGGATATGTCCGACGGCTTGACGCCCACCGTTTCCACAAGCTGCCGCAGCAAGGCCCGCATCATCTGCGGCGCAGTGTTCATGTAGTCCCGACGGTCCTTCAGATCATAGCTGTCGGGGTTGACCGTATCCCAACGCCAAATCAGACCCACGAAGTTCACCTTGATGGCAATCTTCTGGCCGGGCTTGTATCCGACGGCCTCTTTTCCACGCGTCCGGTTAAAGTGCTTGAACAGTCCGTCCCAACCGGCGGCATCGCTTTCACCAGTCACACCACAGATTGCCCGAGCCACCATCTTATCCACCACCGACTGATCCGTATGGCTGCCTTCCCACCAGTGCCCATCGCCCGGCCCGCCCCAATTCGTTGCCGCAGGATCGTGCACCCAGGCAACTCGCCCAGGATGAAGACCCTTCGCAACACCGATCGGCGAATTCGGCGCCGGTACTTCCGCCGCGGTTGCCTTTTCTGCAGCCTTGCCGCGCGTCCCGGTTTGCGACGTTGCCAAACAGCAACCGGCGGCAGCGGCCGCTGTCCCCACAAATCTACGGCGTGTAATGTTTTTCTCCGACATCGGTCTTTCTCCACGGATGTGGTGGCGTACTGCGATCAACACGGTCTGCGAACTACCAAATCATTATCAACAAATCTCACTCCGATTCAAACACGAGCCGGTCTTGTTAGGATAGTCGGCGCCAAAGATACCCTGATTTCACGCCGCTGGCTTGGCGCCAGCGGTACATGACTTTCGCCCTAGCCGCAAGGAATTCACCGCACCTGCCGAATGCCACCGAACTTGTTTCGGTGGATTGTTACCTCTGGCCAACGAAATGAAACAGGCCCGAGATCGGTGCTGATTTACGTGACTCGTCCGGCTTTGATGAGAACTGGAGAATGAAGTCATGCTCAGGTCTATTGAAGGCATTTACCGCGAGGGCAAGGTTGAATTGCTCGAGCCTGCCCCGTCCGACGCAGAAGCCCGAGTGATCGTCACCTTCCTTTCTTCTGAAACGGTCGATCTGGCCGAACGCGGAATCGACGAAGAGCACGCCGCAGACCTGCGGCGCCGTCTAGGCGCGTTTGCCGAGGATTGGGACCGTCCGCAGCAACTCATCGAGCCGGAGGACGGTCAATAGTGGATCACTGCCTGTGACTCGCACCAGTCGTTACTTTCGCAAAGCGACCGTAACGCCTCTAAGCACGACCCCGGTCCGTTCGCCATCGGCAGTTCGACTGAATCGACCGTGACCGGATGGCTACCGATGATCGTGCTTAGCAGCAACCGCGTGTTGGTTGAACTGCCCGCTCCAGTTGGATAGACCAGCGTAACCCTATCAGCAGAAAACCCGACTGCATATGCACACATTTGAAATCGGTCGTGCCGGGCTTCGTCGCCATAACCCCGCTTGTACTTGGCGTCCAGGACCCACCGTAACCCATCTCGTTCCACCATGACATCGGCGGTCATCCATCGGCTCTTGTCCATCTTGCCAACTGGATCATCCCACTGACGAGTTCGGTCTGGGGCTGGCACCAGAATCCAGCCGGTCGAATTCTCCAATTCTCCAAAAAGTTTTCGCAAACTGTTTTCCCAAATTGCAGCCAAAGAAAGCGTGAATACTTGTCCTCCCGCGCCGGAGGATGGATCAAGGGCAGCTCCGATGAGAATGAGACGAGCAAGTTGAAGCGCAGCCCGATAACCCGACGGGCTGGCCCATTGAGCTTCTGTCACCGCGGAAACAACATCGGAAATGTCCCGGCTGACGTTTGCCCAGGAGTCAGTCAAATGCGCCATCGCCCTCCGCTCCGCCAGTGTAGCTTCTCCCAAGAGCATGGGGCATTTGTCGAGCGCAAACGCAAGCACAGTATTGTAGGCCGTGTCGAGTGTCCGTGTCCGGTAAAGCTGAGGCGCCTCTGGTAGTCGGTGCATAGCGCGGCACAGCGGCGTCATCAACAGTCTGCCTCGTAACGTGGATGACCTGCGTTTCACCGGCGTGAAGTCTTTTCGCAGGAAACGTCGTGTCACAATTTCAAGCTGATGCAAGAATAGTCGAGCGATACAGCCGTACAAATCCTCCCCAGTTGTCACAGCGGGGTCGGGTAGCCAGATTTCCAGCGGCGGGAACTCTCCCAAATAGGCGAGCCATTCCAGAATGGCAAGGCTTGGCACCTTAGACCGTATCACCACGCGCCGTCCACTTGGAAGCAGCAATAATCCTACACGGTCGGTCCCGGCAACTCGGACCTTATCCCCGATGCTCCCAACCTGAAGTAACCCTCTCGCTGCAAAATCACGAAGCGCGTCAGTATCTCGCCCCAGAGAATCAGCGGAACCAGACCATGGCGCGGCACGACTTCCCGACTCGTAGCAGATTATGTCGTCAAGTTTGCTCACTCTGACTTGACTCCTCTTGCGACGGCGATGTAGCGCCGGATTCCGCCAAGCACTCAAGGAGAGTGTCCTCAACGAACTTCATTACCTCTTGGTCTGCCTGCCCAAACTGGGAAAGGAAGAGTTCTTGCAGATACGGGATGACGCTGAACTTGACGATCCGCCTCAGTTGCCTCTCAGTGAGCGGAGCATCGCTTGGTGTCTCGTCCTCAGTTTCCCGTTGCTGCAACATGAACAAGGCGTGACCAATGTGCTGTTCGGCAGGAATGCCCCGATTGGCAAGCAGTCCGTTGCACTTCTCAAGCGCAGCAGCGTCAAACTTGACCGGATTGTTGCCGGGACGCTGCAACCAGTTCTTCAAGGCGGCGACTTGAGGGTGCAGATTTAGCCATAGGAATCGCCGTCGAAGGGCCATGTCCATCCTGCCGATAGACCTGTCCGCGCTGTTCATCGTTCCAATGACGAATACGTTCCTTGGAAACACGAACTGACGCCCTGAAAGCAGCCTGACGGTTGCACCCCGGTATTCGAGTAATTGGAGCAACTCGCCCAGGACCGCCGCCGTATCACAGCGGTTGATCTCGTCCAACACCAGTACGTGCCGGGCCGACGAACTGTAGCCCTTGAGTCCGTCAGTCACCCAGTCGAGAAAGAATCCCTTTTTCGGTTCAAAGAGAAGCGTATCGTTTTTGGTGACGGGCTTGATTCCTTCGAAGAAGTCCTCGTAAGTCCAGTTGGCATGCATGTAGAGCGTGTGGTACGTGCCCTGCAGGTGCCCAGCGCGTTCTCGCACGAAGTAACGAGCAAATTGTTGCGCGATGAAGGTCTTGCTCGTACCGGGTGGGCCAACAAGAACGACCTGCTGCTTTGTCAACAACGCTTCCTGCAAGTCTTGAAGCATCCCGCGCGGCAACGAAGTCAACTGGCACAGTTCATCCAGCGTCTTAGGGGCATCCTCGTCAACGTACTCGTCCGTATCCTGCTCGGCTGGCGAGACCACGGCAGGCTTGTGCCATTTCCCAGTCACACTTGCTTCAAACAGAGGCCACGCCCACACGAAGAACTCACCCACCTCGTCGACAAGATCGTCAACGTGGTCCAAGAGCGATTCCAGCGGATATTCCCGAATCACGTAAATGTCCGCAGAACTGTCCATTGATGAAATCGACGAATCCTCGTCTGCCTCCAATCGAACGGCGAACTCTTCGGGAGCCAGCTCCTCTTCGTCCTCGCCTGTCGAAATCCTCACGATAGCGTCTTCCGGCGCGCCACGCATGTATGCTGCAACCGCATCGGCGTTGTTCTTGAGAACTGTGTGGAGCCTTTCGAGATAGTCGTCGCAGTAGTTCCCCATCGAAAAACCGTACCGCCAGACCTGGTCGTTGCCGAGCATCCGAAAGAAGAGCTGCACGGATCTTGTTTTGCTACCGGCGTGGGGATCATAGAACGCAAACCAGTAATGATTGTGGTAGCCACTCTTGCCATAGTCGTTTTTCTTCAGGATTGACAAATGACGCTTCCCACCAGCAACCTCTGGGCTGAGTTGCTCAATGAACCGTGTCCGTATCTGCTCAACAAGTTCACGGGTGGGGTCACGAAGCACCAGTTCATATCGCTTTTTGTTTTCTGTGTGCCAATCGGGATCTTCCGTGTGCTGGGGTAGCTCCTCCAAAAATGCGATGGTCGAACTGGTGTACCGAGAAGCCGGTTCCAGCGTTTCTTCACTTTCTTCATCAATAGTGGCGTTTTCCTCGTCTTCTTCAATTGCCAAAGCAGCGATCTTCTTCAGAGCATCATCTAACTTGATGGCTTCAAGTAGCTTCGATAGTTCATACGCCGTCACGGACACGCTCACGTAGAAATCGCTGAAATCGGGAGAATCACATTTGGCAATTCGATGTTCACCGGGGAATATCTCGACAGTCTTGTGCCCAGACGACTTCCCGATGGGAAGCTGACAAAATGGCGCGTAAGCCATGTCCTCTGGCAATGCCCATACATGAAGATTCCCGTCGTCCACCGCCCAGTACGTCATCAGGTAGGCTACTGGGGACTGCTCTGCCTGCTCATGCACTTGCTGCAAAGTGGACGGCGCAATCGCTGTCCAATGGTGGTCCACAACCCGTGCGTTACGGATCATGGTCACACCTCCTTGCCATTCGTACGTCGTGTGGTGAAGGTGTTTCGGAACCATCCCGCCCGTGGCCAACCTGTTGCAGATTAGCTGCGTCATAGCCTTCCCAGCATTGTTCCGCTTTGTTTCATCGAAGTTCATTTCTGGGAGGGCTGTAGGCTGCTGCTGGACGCTTGTAAGGATCGACTTGGCGAACTCGCTGTGGTTCATGTCATCACTCGCTCAGAATGCTGATCGTGATGGTGGCATCCATCGTCGGTGAAGCCTCGGACCCTGCACCCCAGGCCATGTTCGAAAGGTTCGATTTCCGAACCACCCCGAATGCGGAACACCTTTTCAACAGCCCGAGGCGCCTTCTCGCCAGCGACAATCACCGCGTGTGAATCCCCATAGTCGTCGCTGATTTCTGTCGGCAGCCATCTGCCGCCGTACTGTATACCACCCGCGGCTAGACTTGTCCATTTTCTGAACGTGCCCGAAGTCGCCCGAGGTTGGCGACAAACCAGACTCAGGCGAGTCTGGCTGCGAGTCAGACCTATGGGTCTCGATGAATCCGTCA
The DNA here is from genome assembly GCA_016784735.1 of Pirellulaceae bacterium. Classification (GTDB taxonomy): domain Bacteria; phylum Planctomycetota; class Planctomycetia; order Pirellulales; family Pirellulaceae; genus JADHUC01. The sequence goes on from JADHUC010000070.1 coordinate 23,440, forward strand.
TGCCCGCATTGCACCTGCTGCAGGGAACGATGCTCTGTCGTCCACCGCACATGGCCGCGGCACGGGGCCGGTGGGTGTTGCGGTAATCTCTGTTCCGTCAGGCGATCTCCCAGCCTTTGCGATACTGTTCTTTGATAATCGCGTCGGCTGCGGGTAATCCGCGGGCCTTCATGTTTGCCGCGTCCCAATGGAGCTTCTTGCCGGTGCGCAGCGATGCGATGCCCAGCAGGACTAATTCCGCGAGCTTGGCGCCGTACTCGAAATTCGAACTGGCTGGCGGCCCGCCTTTGCAGGCGGCGAGCCAGTCGCGATGGTGGCCCTCCGAACGCGGAATCGTCTCTGCCGGGCGTTCGTAAGTAGGTGTCTTCTCGTAGGGGAGAAGCCGGCATGCACCACCGGCGCCGTCGCATAGCATCGAACCCTTTTCGCCGATGAACAGCACTCCGCGGCCCGGCAGTGAACTGCCCTCTGGTATCTCCTCCGGGCAAGGCGGTTTCAATCCTCCGTCGTACCAAGTGACGTTGACGGGCGGCTTGTCCCCGCGGGCTCCGAATCGGTAGTAGCAGATCTCGCCGTGCGGTGCGATTTCCGCGTCCATGTTCCCTGCGGGCCGCGCTTCGATGCTTGTTGGCTCTGCCAAATCGAGGGCCCACATGGGGGCGTCAAGATCGTGGCAGCCGAAATCTCCCAGGGCACCGGAGCCAAACGCCCAGAAGTCGCGCCAGGTGACTGGTGTATACGCCGGATGGTAGGGACGCGGTTCGCGCGGACCCAGCCACATATCCCAATTGACACCGGCGGGCACGGGCGGCGTCTCCGTGGGCCGGGTCGTGAGATGCTTATTCCAACGGCCCGCGTTAACCCAGGCGTGGGCTTCGTGCACCGGACCGATGACGCCATCCCAGATCCATTCGCACGTTTGCCGGATGCCGTCTCGCGAGTGTCCCTGGTTGCCCATCTGCGTCGCCACGCCCGTTTCTTTGGCGATCTTGGCGACCTGGCGTGCTTCCCAGACGTTGTGCGTCAGTGGCTTCTCGCAGTAGACGTGTTTCCCCGCACGCATGGCGACAACTGAGACATAGGCGTGCAGGTGGTCGGGCGTCGCGCAGAGGATCGCGTCGATCGCTTTTTCCTTTTCGAGCATCACGCGGAAATCTTCGTAATCCGCGCAACGGTAGTTGGGTGTCGTCTCGCCGTAGTGCTTTTCGATTTCCGCCTTCACCGGCTTCCTGCCGCCTTCCCCGCGGTAGTAGAAGGCATCCAGATTGTGATGTTCGAATGGATCCGCCACAGCCATTACCTGCGCGTCCTTCTCGCGAAACAGGAGGCGAGTGTTGCTGCGTCCTTGGCCGCCGGCGCCCACCAACGCGACGTTCACCTTCTCGCTGGGCGGAACGAATTCCGGCCCACCGAGCACATGGCGAGGAACTATCGTGGTCGCCGCGACAGTCACAGCGGCCGAGCCCAGGAACTTGCGTCGGTTTACTTTCATGGCATCTCCTGAAGTTTGAGTTTCGGGCGAAAAGCGAATGCCGCCGCCTCGCATTGGAGCACGTTTCCAATGTGCCCCGCAAGGGGCCGCTTGGCGACAACACGTTCATTTGTTGCCGTCCTGAATTCGTTGGGGAAATACGGAAGGTTCCCAACGAATTCAGGGCGGCAACGAAACGAGCCAATACTATAGCATCCTGTCGATCCCGAACTGGTATGACTCTGCGTGTGAGAATCCAACCGTGGGCAGTAGCTCTCGACTTGTTTGGCTATAATGGCTCGTGATACCCTGCAAGTCAGGCCCAAGACACCGGTTGGTGTGACACTGTTTCTGAAAAGGGAGGCTCCCCATGCAACGTCATTTGCTTTCAATCGTTCTTGTCGTCGCCTCGCTTTCGGTGGCCCGCGCCGAGGAAAAGGCGCCAAACGTGAGATTGCTGGAATGGGAACGCGGCTTCGCGGTCCAATCGCTCGCTCAGAAAGACATGACCGTCTACCTGTGGTTCTACGAATGGAACATGTTCGAAGCCATCGAACCGGGGCAACACACGAATGGCACGTACAAGTTGGATCGCGGCCTCAGCAAAGACGGCCGATGCGGCAAGATCGCCTCGGACGCTTTGACTCTCACGGCAACGGCGACGACCGACGGAGCGGATCTTGAACTGACCGTTCGGAATCGCACGAACTACGACTTCCCACCGATTGCGGCCGTCATTCCTTGTTTCAATCCAGGGCCCGTCAAAACGAGGAACAAGAAGTTCGCCAACACAAACACCTACTTCCTGGCACCCGACGGACTGAAGAAACTGGTCAAGCGAGAAATCCATTTCAACACTGCGGTGCGCGATCTGGTCAACAACGAAGCAAAGGACGGTCAATACGTTTGGTCTCACAAATGGCCCATCAGTGAGCCCGATGCGATCGGCGGGCTGATCGTGCGCGAGTCGACTGACGGCAAATGGGTATGTGGGATCGCCTGGCAGGAGTTCCTCTCCGCCCAAGGACACAATCCTTGGGAATGCATGCACCTGTCGATTCGCGTTGGTCCCCTGCAGTCCGGCGGTTCGAAGACCATTCGCGGAAAGATCTACCTGTTCGAAGGCAATAAGGATAAGCTGCTCGAACGATACCGCAACGACTTCGCCGACGAATAGTCCGCAGAGCGTTCGCAGAAACCACGTTGACACCGCAGTATTCCACCTGTTCGTTTCGCGATGAGGAGTCAGTCATGAAGAATATGATCGCATTGTTGGCAACCGTGATCTCGACGTCGCTCGCAGTGACCTCGGTCTTGTGCGCCCAGGAAGGCGAGCCGGACTTTTCTCCCAAACCGGACGAACAACAGTTGCCAGACGCAATGCACTCGACCATGGACGAACTGCCACGGCTCGCCGTTGGGAAGAAGGATGCAGACATGGTCGGTGTCGACAATCGCGTGTTGCAGGCCGCTGTCGATTACGTTGCCGCCCTGGGCGGCGGGACGGTCGAGATCGGCGAGGGCGAGTTTGTGATGCGGGATTCGCTGCACTTGCGATCGAACGTCACGGTCCGAGGCCAGCGTGGAAAGACAGTCTTGCGCAAGGCGGCCAGCGTGACCAGCCCGATGGTACTGGACGGCGATTTTGGCGAGCAACAGATCTCGGTGACGGACCCGACGGGCTTCGAGGTCGGATACGGAGTGGCCATCCGGGATGACCGAGCCGGCGGATTCCACACCACCGTCGCACGCATTACCGGTCGCCGCGGTAACACCTTCTCCATCGACAAACCGTTGATGTCCGATTGCATGGTCGGTAACAACGCACGAGCCGCAACCGTCTTTCCCGTTGTCAGCGGCTACAACCTCCGTAGTGCCCGGATCGAGAACCTTGTCATCGACGGCAACAAGGAATCGAACATCCATCTGAACGGATGCCGCGGAGCGGGTATCTTTTTGTATCGAGCGTTTGGCACGGTGATCGAAGGATGCGTGGTACGCGACTACAACGGGGACGGAATCAGCTTCCAGCAATCCAACGACGCCACGGTAATCGACTGCACCAGCGAGGATAACGCATCTCTTGGTTTGCACCCGGGCAGCGGATCGCAACGTCCCACCGTGCGCAAATGCGTCTCCCGAAGAAACGGAACCGACGGGCTGTTCCTGTGCTGGCGAGTGCGTCACGGACTATTCGAGGAGAACGTACTGGCGGAGAACGGTCGGTTCGGCATTTCCATCGGGCACAAGGACTCCGACAACTTGCTGCGGTCGAACATTGTCCGACTGAACGCTAGCAACGGAGTCTTTTTCCGCAACGAATCGTTGGGCATGGCCGCCCATCGTAACCGGCTGGAGGAGAACGTCATCGAAAACAACGGTTCGGAGGACCAAGCTGCTGGAATCCGCATTCGAGGCGAAACCAACGATCTGGTGTTTCGCAATAACACGATACGGGATACGCGAGATGATGGTACGAAGACACAGACCGTGGGAATCCTGATCGAAGACACGGTGGGCAACGTGACGTTGGAAGGAAACACGATCGAGGCGAAAACCGCGATCGACGACCGCAGGAATTAGAAATCCGATTCCGGCGACCGGTCGCGCAAGTAATCGACGGTCGAGCGGTCAGGCTGGAGCAATGACGACGAAACGGGCGAGTTCAGAATCCATCACCTTCGTGTTCTCGGGTGGCAGGCGTCTTGCCTGGCACGCCGTTGGCTTCGCCTTTCGTCCAATAACGTAGACTCTCTAGTTGCTGCGTGCCTTTGAGGAAATAGAGGTCGTTCAAGGATTCGAAGTGATCGCGGTAAGACTGTTCGCGGACCTCCTTCCATCCGTCGACCGGCTTGATGACGCCTTGCCGAGCGAGGTCCTCGATTAACCACTCGGCGATCAGCTTGTGCCCTTCGATGGACGGATGCACGTGGTCTACCAGATAGCGACCGTCCGGGATGTGGCCGCGGCTGAGCTTCTCGAACGACCCGCGAGCGTCGACCATTGGAGTGCCCGTTTCTCGAACAATCTCGATCAGCGCTTCGTGCATCGGTTCCAATATGCGCAGTGGGCAAATGTCGGTTTCCTTGGCCAGGAGGTAGTGTTTGCGCGCCTGGTCGGTTTTATCGAGCATGTCGTAGTGCGAGGCCAGCAGATAGTGCAGGCCAGCGTGCTGGCCGTCGATTTCCAGCGCCTGGCACAGCAGAGTTGCTGACCCGCGGAGGTCCGTTTTTCGACGTTCCGTGGCTTGATCGATCAACGCCTCCCAACGCTGAAGTTCTTCCGGCGTCAAGCCATCCCGGTGCTGCGTCTTGAAGGGAGGACAGTCGCGTAGCTTGCTCACTGGATTGACCAGCACGATTGGCATGTCCGCTTCGTCGGCCAGATGCACCATGCGGCGGAGATTGTAGCCGAAGTGGTCGATTGTGTCCCGGCGCCATTTGTCGTCGCGATGGTAGTCGTCCAAACCGTCGCGATAGTCGAGCATCGCGTCAGTTTCTGTCCGGAGCACGGGAAATCCGTCCGGGGTGTGCTGCTGCTGGGAACGCAGCCGCATGAAGCCCTCGCGCAGTAGAGTATAGGTCCGCGTTCGAGCCAGCAGGCTACTCGGCGCAGCAACCACCTCCGGCATGCGTTTGATGTGGCTGTAAGTGCGATCCTCCAGAAACTCGTTGTGCCCCGTGTAGAGGATCACCAGGTCCGGTTCGTGACGCAGCACCTCTTCGAGAATCGGGACTAGGCGGTAACTGGCATAAGACACGCCCCCGCAGTTGACGACGTCCCAGGTGCGCGTCGGCTCGGCCGCCTGGAGGCTTAGCTCAAGCCACGTGGTAAACGATGTTTCGATGGCAAAGGGGCGGCCCTGAACCGTCGATCCGCCGAGGCAGAAGATACGGAACTCGTCGGGACCTTTCTCTCGGGCGAACGAGTCGGGACAGAAGAAAGCCTGCCGCGACTCGGGAATCTCGTACCGCGCTCCGTCGTCACTCGGCACGAACAACGGACGCACGTTGCGGAAGCCGATGAACGGGTCGGCCGTATAGTCCGGTTGTCCCCAGTCGAGAAGCGTGAAGACACCTTCGGCCACGACGAACGGCAGCAGCCCTATCAACACGGCGGCTACGCGAAACATCAAACGACGCAACCGCCGTACGCGGAGTCTCGGAGTTGGTTCACTCCCAGTGGTCATCGTCGCGTCTCGATAGGTGTCCGAAATATAGTGCCGCCGGTTTCGCGTGCCTCGTTTAACCCGAAGCCGGAGGCGATGGCGGGAAGCAGGATGGACGGTCCACACACATCGCCCGCCATCGCCTCCGGCTTCGGGTTAAACGAGATGTGCGGACATTTCAAACGGGCTCCGGCATCGTTGGACTCTACCGCTTCTGTTCGATGATTTCGACACCACAAAGGACAGGCTGCAGTTCAGTTCGTGGAGTCAAGGCAATCTCCATCGCCTCGTCCGCGGCTATGTCTTGCCAAGTCCGCACGACGGCCTTGAGCGATCCTCCAGCTTCGGCAACTACGTCAAAGTCTTGTATCCTCGTCTTGCCCTGAATGGCAACGTCGAAAACTCGTTCGCCCGGCTTCGTTTCCTTGTTTGGTTCCACGAAATACAGACTTACCGTGAACTGGCGTGCTGCTGCCGCCGGATCGGGCCGTTTTGCCGCGAGACGGACCGCCAACTCCCGTACGCCTTCGGCTCCCGAAGCGGCCACCCATGGCAGGTTTCCATCAGAGATACGACCGCTATGATTCCGAAACCACTTCGGATCGCCCTCCAACGTGACGGCGACTTTGGGCGACGACCCGCTGTCTGGAGGGTAATTCACCCACAGAGTACCGTCGTCCGACAAGCGATCTCCGGGGGCACCGAGATTGATGCCGATGCGACGGACAGACAACGATTTCTCGATCGAACGACCGAGAAGGCTGTACGTCCAAATCTCATTTTCCGGCATCGGAACGAATGCCAGCGATGTCTGATTCTGGTAGCCGCATGTACAAGTTCGCGTGTAGTCGGGGGCATTCAGAACGCCGTTCGCAACAATCAAGTTGGATGTACAGCCGGACTTAAACCCGCCGAAGTTACCCGTGCCGCCGTGGTTGGCCAGATCGTAGAATCCGGCCGCTCCGGAGCGGAACGTCAGCAGGTTCTCACTTGCCACGGCCGTGTTACATCCGTAGGTCCGCAGGAAGTTCCAGTGAATTGGTTCGCCGGTGACGGGATCCTCGATGGTGATGGGCGAGCCGTCCAGCAGGCTGAAGGCGCCTTTGCTCTCCTTATAACTGGTGTTGTTCGTGATGACGGTGTCGCCGTACAAGATGCAAGGGCCCGCATACGCAAGTTCATCGTTTCTCCACAGCACCGTTCCGTCTGCGGCGCGATAGACGGCCATCCCTTTGCCTTCCTCGTCCAAACTGCGGTCCGAGGCGGCTGCGCCGGCTTGAAGCAGCACGTCGTGCTCGGCCGAATAGCCCAGCCAAGTCCCGAATACATCGTCATCTTTGGTCCAGATAGGCTTCCCCGTTTGCGCGTCGATTGCCAACATTCGGTAGTCCGCCGCATCTTCGGCGCCGCGGCGTCGAAGATGCTCCTCGACGCGTTTCGGCAGCTTGTCCAACAAATAGACGCGTCCGCCGCCAGCGACGATGCCGTTGTGAAGAAAGCTGTGATTCGCCTTGACCGCCCAGAGCACCTTGCCTGAATGGCGGTCGAAGGCGAGCAGTGCCAGGCTGCCGGAACGGTCCGGTCCCCAGGCAGGGCCTCGCCTTTTCTTGGGAGCGTACTCGTACCCAAGACGCTCCGAGTAGTTGCCAAAGCCGACGCCGGCAAGCAGGAGATCTTGGTAGACGCCGACGTACGCCCAAGTCGGCGATTCGTCGTTCGCTTTGGCCGGCAATACGAACTCGCGGAGCGTCTGACCGCTCGCAGCATCCAGGAGCAGGCACCGATCGCGAACAACCAGATACACGCCGTCGTCGGTGGCCACGTAGTTGGTACCCCGCGCATTTGCACCTGGAATGTGGACCTGGGTGTAAGCTGTGCTGAGCGGCGTGTCTGCATAGGTTTCGTCGTAGTACACCTGGAAGGTACCCAGGTCCTCGAAGTCGCGTTTCCAGAGAACTCGGCCCGTGTAGACATCCCTCGCGCTCAGACTGTTTATCCCCTCGATGAACAGCCTCCCGCCGACAACCTGCTCGCTGGGACCGTGCCCATGCCGAGGCAGCATGTCTTGATTCGAGTTGCCGCCAAACCACAGTAGCCCCAAGGGCAATTTGACTCGGCGATCGTTCGACTTGACCGTGTTGGCAACATCTCCGTAAGCGTGGCTCCAATCGGCCGATCCGGGTAGCGAGCCTTCGCGAATGATAAGCAACGCCCCATCGATGGCTGTGAGCTTTGCCTTGGGCAGTTCGGCGATTGCGAATTGTCCGGCGAACGACTCATTGAGCTGCGTTCCCATCCGAATCCAGAGTTTGCCTCCATAAGGTCGCACCGATTCGTAGACTTGGCGAAGGCGTTGCGGATCGACCAGTTTCTCTGCCATCGACTGGCCAACGACGACAAGACTAGCGATGTAGGGTGGTGCCATAAAACTATCGGGCGTGCCCACGTGCAGAGCAATTCGCTTGCCGAGAAGTCCGGCCTGATCCAACTGGCGGCGAAGGCGGGCAACCTTCTGCGAGTCGGGATCGACGGCCGCAATGTGCAATTCCGATGCAACGGCAACGGCTTCCAGTAGCGTTGCGTCGTCGACGCCGAACCAAATCGCATATCCCTGCTTCTCGCCGGTTGTCTCCAGCAGCGTCTTCGCGTCCTGAATCGCCTGGCCAGTCGGCTGTAGCGGTGTCGGCTGTTGTTCGATGATCCGAGGCTCGATGTTTCCGCCGCCGAATGCTATGATTTGCCCATCCAGCGTGACCGCGAACAACCTCTGCGAGGCCGCAACCAATCGCAGCACTTCGCTTTGCATGGGATGCGACCAAGCCACACGTGCCGCGCCGTTTTCCCCAGGCAGGTCGATTGCCGTGAGCGTCTGGTATCCAGCGGCATAGAGTCGGCTGCCGGCCAAAATCAGATCGCCCGTCCCATCGGCTTCGATGTGCCAGATCAACTCGTTGTCGGCGTCGTATGCTTCGATCCTTGGCGGCGTCTCCGTCCCTTGCCCCGCCTTGGCCGTGTAGAGCATATCTGGAGCGAGAACTGGCTCGTTGACAAGGAGATTGGCGGTGCCGCCATCGGGGAGCTTCAGAGCCATCGTGCCGCGAAACCGCGTATGGGCAAACACTCGGGAACGGTCGGCCGCGACGAACGATCCGCCTTGCCCTTTTCCGCCGAAGTCAAAGAATCTCAGATTGCCGGAATCCCGATCGAACGCCGCCGGCAAGGTTCGTCCGCCGGGCACCAGAAGCAAATGGTCAGAAACCGCAAGCTGTCCCTGCGGAGCAATGCCGGCAAAGGATGGTGCGCCGTGCGGCTGTTTACGGAACTCGGCGCTGGAGTCGTCGTTTACCCATTGGACCTCGCCTGTCTGGGCGTCGAGCGCGTAGATGAACGTTCCCATGAATGGCCAGATACTGGCGGCAAAATAGACGACGCCATCAGCAACGACCGGTCCGCCGCGTGCCGGCCAGGAAGAGATCACACGGCGGTTTCCGAGGACCTTTCGTTCGGAGGGTCCGCCACGAAACCGCCAGCGCAGGTCGCCGTCCGACGCCCCGACGCAATACAGGTAGCCGTCATCGCTGGAGAACAGAACCGCATCCTTGTACACCACGGGCGAGAAGCGCACGGGACCCTCGGCGTAGAAGGTCCAGATCTCCGTTCCATCTCTGACATCGAGAGCCACTACCTTGTCGGCGTCATTGAAGCCCAGGAACATCTTCCCACCGGCGACAACCGGCTCGAAAATCCGGTCGTACGGCATCATGTCGCGGTTCAGGGGGTTATCCCAGACCGGTTCGCGCGGCGAGTACTGCCGAATCCACTGAAGATGCAGTTCATCGGGTAGCTCATCAGGCGAGACGGCCGTATGGCCCGCGTCGTATCGCCACATGGGCCAATCGCCGGCCCACAGATTTACAGCGGTCACAAATACGAGCAAAACACCGGGCACCCTCGTCCAAAGCCCAGAGGGCGTAAGATTCATCTGCTATCCCTTCGTACTTCCTGTCGTCGTTTGGCTTATTGAGATGTATTTTCGAACGGCTCGATATGTACCAGAGCGTCCGTGACGTTGGGCCCCTCGGCCACCAGCCGACTTGTCACGGTCATCGCGATCTCGTGCCCGTCGCGCACGGTGAGTTCCGGATCCACCAGCACGTGCAGGTCCGCCTGCAGTCCGGGACCTGTGTATCGCGTTCGCAAGGCGTGAACCGATCGCACGCCCTCGACTGCTCGAACGATGGCCAGAATCTCCTGCCGCTCCTGCTCGGCCGCACCGGCGTCCACCAACTGCTTAAAGGCCGGTACAGCAATCTCCCAGGCTGCGTATAAAATGAGAATCGAGACAATAACGGTAGCGATGTGATCCAGGAACTGCCATTCCGGCACAAACCGAGTGCCCAACACGGCAATGGCCACAGGCACCGAACTCAACGCGTCGGATCTGTGGTGCCAAGCGTTTGCAATCAGGGCCGGAGACATCACACGCTGCCCGACTTTCACGTTCCAGCGATACAGCAGCTCTTTGCCGACGATCGACAGGCAGGCTGCGGCCAGCGCGCTCCAGCCGGGTAACGCGGCACTCTGCAGGTCAGATGACGCGGCACTCTGGAGGTGAAGAGTCGCCACCGCACGGTACGCCAACCCACAGCCGACAGCGCACAGCACGAGCCCGATGAACAACGTGATCAGCGTCTCGATGCGTCCATGACCGTGAGGGTGGTCCGCATCAGGTGGCGCCGACCAGAAACTAGCGCCGAAGTACACGGTAACGTCGGTCAAGGAATCGGAGAGACTGTGTACGGCATCAGCGATCAAAGCCTGACTGCCCCCGAAGAATCCGACGACGAACTTCATAACGCACAGCGCGAGGTTGACCACCACGCCCCAAAGCGTGACTCGTCGCACCTCGGCAATCTTGGCGTCTTGAGCGCCGCTCGAGGCTTCGAATCGCCGTTGTGGATGACTTGCGTTGTTCATGATCGTGGGGGGCAGGTCTTCCAGTCGGCCTGCCGCCATAGGCCAAGAAACTTCCGGCAGGCTGGGACGCCTGACCCACATTACTCGGGAGACGTCACGGAGGGCATTTCGCGCAGATGGGGCGGAACAGCTCGGTGCTCAGGTAGCGATCGCCTCGGTCCGGAAGGATGACGACGATGGTACCAGAAGTCATTTCCTTGGCAACGTGCAGAGCACCGGCGACGGCTGCACCGCTGGACATTCCGACGAACAGTCCTTCTTGCGTGGCCAGAACCCTCGTGATGTGAAAAGCCTCTTCGTCCTCGACCGTGATTTTGTCGTCCAGCATCGCTCGTTCGTAGATCTTGGGCCGGATGGCCTCTTCCATATTCTTCAGGCCCTGGATCTTGTGGCCCATCGGTGGTTCGACGCCGACGACTCTGGACTCCGGCTTGTGCTCCTTCAGAAACCGGCTCACGCCCATCAAGGTCCCGGTAGTCCCCATGCCTGCAACAAATACGTCGACCTCTCCGTCGGTCTGAGCCAGGATTTCCGGGCCTGTCGTTTCATAGTGAGCCAGAATGTTGCCTTCGTTTTCGAACTGGTTGGGCATGAAGTAATTGTCGGGATCACTATTGACGAGCTGATGCGCCTTTCGAATCGCGCCGTCGGTCCCTTCGCTTGCTCGGGTGAGTTCGACTTCGGCCCCGAACGCTTCGAGGATCCGTTGCCGTTCGATGCTGACGCAAGCGGGCATACACAGCTTGACACGGTAACCTTTTGCCGATCCGATCATGGCAATGGCGATACCCGTGTTCCCGGAGGTTGGTTCGAGTATGGTTTTGTCTTTGGTGAGGTGCCCTTCTTCCTCGGCCCTCTTTATCATGTAATAGGCAGGGCGGTCCTTGACGGAGCCCCCAGGATTGGAACCTTCGAGTTTTCCGAGGATCCGCACGGAAGGTCGTTTTCCGTTGATATTGGGCAGTTCCACGAGTGGCGTGTTGCCGATCGAGGCCAGAATGCTCATGATAGTCAACCTGTAACGAGTTGAGCGAGTTTGGTCGGTTCGAGTTTTGCAGGTTTCAATTATAGTCCCGTAAGACTCGAAACAACATTGGGAGCGAAGTGGCAATGTCATTCGAATACAGGTTATCCACCCTTTTTGCGATCGTTTTCCTCGTGTTTTCGTCGACACGGTCAACGGCCGACGAGTGGCCGCAATGGAGGGGTCCCAATCGGGACGGCGTGTGGGCCGAGACCGGCGTCGTGGACGGTTTCAGTTCTCCGCAGATCGAACGGAAATGGAGTGTCCCGATTTCCAGCGGATACTGCGGCCCGACAGTGGCCGACGGACGTGTCTATGTAACCGATCGAGTTATCGAGCCGGAAGATATCGAACGCGTCCACTGCTTCGATTGGCAGACGGGCGGCAAGATCTGGTCGTTCAGCTACGACTGCGAGTACAGGGGCTTCTCTTATACGGCAGGCCCCCGCGCGTCCGTGCTGATCGATGAAGGTCGGGCCTACAGCCTCGGAGCGGCAGGCCACCTGTTCTGCTTCGACGCTGCCGAAGGGGCTGTCTTGTGGTCGAAGGACTTGAGACGCGACTACAAGATACGCATGCCGCTTTGGGGAATTGCCGCGTCGCCCGTGGTCGAGGGCGGTCTGCTGATCCTTCAGATCGGTGGCGAAGACGAGGCATGTTTGATCGCGCTGGACAAGATGACCGGCGAGCAGCGTTGGACGGCCTTGCCGGACGTCGCCTCGTACGCTGCGCCGATCGTTATTGACCAGTGCGGCAAACGCGTATTGGTATGTAAGACGGGGGACCGAATCGTGGGACTCGGTGCAGCCACCGGCAAGCTGCACTGGGCAGTCCCAGTTCCGTGGAAGAGTTGGCCGATCGGGATTGCGACTCCGGTGCTGGATCGCGACATGCTGCTGACGACCGAAGCGCACAAGGGAACGCTGCTGCTGCGTCTTTCCACGGACAGTCTGACGGTGGATGAACTCTGGCACAGGGGTCGACAGAATTCGGAGGACAAAACGGCGCTGCACTGTCTGATCTCGACGCCGTACGTCGATGGCGACTTTATCTACGGTGCGGATAGCCGAGGCGTTTTGCGGTGCTTGCGACTCGATACGGGCAAGCAGGTTTGGGAGGATAGAACGGCCGTACCCGAGGACCGTTTCGCCACCATTCACTTGATCCGAAACGGCGACCGCACATGGCTGTTCAACGAACAAGGCGAAATGATCATTGCCAGGTTGACGCCGCAGGGATTCAACGAGATCAGCCGGGCGAAGCTACTCGATACCACGACCGAACAGCTCCCCCGACGACGCGGCGGCGTCACCTGGTCCCATCCGGCGTTTGCGTATCGGCATGTGTTTGCACGCAACGATAAAGAACTGGTTTGTGCGGACGTGTCCGCAAAGTAGGTCCCGCTTGCCGAGCGGGACCTCGACCTTTTCGTTGGAGTTCACGCTTCAGCGTGTCTTTTCAGAACGTCGAAACGACAAAGCACGCTAAAGCGTGAACTCCAACAACCCACAGGTCCCGTCCGGCAGCCGGGACCTACTTTGGTCGGCTTCCGACTGAACTGGCAATTCTGCCATGTCGTAAAGGAGCGTTCGGATGACGGAGACTCCGTTGGTGTTGAGTGCTGTGGCGTGCTTTCTCAAGCGTGCGAGTCGCCGTGCTTTGCCTATCCGATTCGGTTGGCCGGCGTTCCTATTGTTACTAATGCTTCTGAAACCGCTCGACGCGGATGACTCTACGTCCGATTCAACCAAACAGCCCGTCGACTACATGATCGTGATTACCGGCGGCGAACTGCTGGCTGGTGCCTACGCGGACGGACACACTCACTTCTTGACCCGCACATTCCGACCGCTCGGCCTGCGCTGCGTCGGCTCGATGAGCGTGGATGACAAGGAGAACGACATTAACGCGGCGCTTCGTTTCGCCAGCGGCAAGGCGCCCCTTATCATCGTGACCGGCGGCCTCGGCCCCACCGACAACGACATCACTCGGGAAACGCTCTCTGAGTACACCGGCATCGCTCTTCGAGAGCATCACGACGTGCTTGAGGCGATGAAACGCCGTTTCAAAGTGCCTCGCGACAAAATCCGCTCGAATCTTCGTCGCCAGACGCGGGTGCCGACTCGCGGCACCTACTTGAAAAATGCCAACGGTACCGCGGTCGGGCTCGTCTTTGAGCAAACCGATAGTGTGATCGTAGCGTTGCCGGGACCGCCGCGCGAATTACAGACCATGGTCCAGGAAGAACTGGTGCCGTACTTGAGCCGACGATTCGGCACACGGCTGCCCGGCTGCTCGCTGACGCTGCGGTTTGTCGGCCTCGGGCAATCACAGGTTGACCAGACACTCAAAGACCACGTGCCATTGCCTGCTGACATTACTCTTGCTTCACAATTCGAGGGCGGTCGCGTGGACTTCACGTTCTCGCTGCCCGACGACACACCTGAGGATCGCGCACGGCTGAATGATCTGAAGCAGAAGATCTCGCAACACCTGGGCGACTATCTGTACGCCTTCGACGGAACTTCTCTGGAACAGCACGTGGTAAGTTTGCTCGAGAAGCGAGGTGCAACACTCGCGCTTGCCGAAGTGGGCAGCGGCGGCAGTCTGGCAGCAGGAATCACTGACACCGATGGCGCAGACGCTGTGTTGGCTGTGGCCTACGTTGCTCCGACCGAAGACAGACTACGTCGATTGCTCTGCGTGCCAGACGACAAATGGAAAAATGCCTTGGCGAACGACGAGAAGACGAGACGGTTAGCCGCTGCCGCTGCCGAATCGACCACGAGCGAATGGACGGTTGCCGTCGGCGACGTCCGCCAAGGAGCAAACAGCGAACGTTACGTCGAGGTCGTTCTCAGACTGCCCGATGGTGGCTTGGAGAGCCAACGCATCGGACTGCGCGGCACTGGCCAGTATGCCCGCTCGCGGCTGACCACGCGATTACTCGACCTGCTTCGGCGCAGATTGAAGTAATTCGAATTCCGCATAATGGCACTGGAAGGGAGGATCGAGACATGAGGCGGAAGGCATACACGGCAATTCTGATCTGCGCGGTTGTTTCGGCTGCCTGGGGCGAAGAACCGTCGTCCGTGTCGGAACGCGTCACGATGTCCCCAAATAGCGGGCAATTTTCCAGCGGAGCCGGTAGCCACAACACTGTTGGATGCGGCAAGGCCTGCTCGGTCGAGGACTCGACGGAGACGATTGCGGTGGACAAGGACTGGGGCACAGTTGTTTTCTACCGAGGTTTTCCGCGCTGTCTCGTTTTGAAACTCGGAAGCGGCACCGATCTGTTGCCGGGGCTCTCGGAAAAGCGAGGATTGGGCGCGGTCGAGTACCTTGAAGATGGAATCCTCTATTCGACGTGTCACGATTCGCGGATGCGATACGACCACGAGAACTGCAAGTTGGTCTTCCGAGGACATCTCCGGAATGAAGAGAGTGAACTCTCGAGAGAGCCGGTCGCCTACGTTATGACGTGGACGGTAAGCGATCTCGGATACATCAGATTGGACGTCTCTCTACGATCCGAGCATCGCCTGCCACCGGGTTCGGTGTCGTACAGATTTCCTTTCAACGGAGCAAATCTGAATCGATATTACTACACTGGTTTCCAGCCGAAAGCGGTTCGAGATGGTTCTTCGTTGCAGAGACTTCCTCTTGACGAAATCCCGGCTGCGGGAACTGCTATCCATTTCGAGAGTGATGTCGTCAATCGCATCGTCGGCTTCATTCGGTCCGAGACGGAGACTCTGAATTTCGTGCCCGGGGCCGGCTTCTTCCGGGAACTCAGGGTAGCGAACGCGCCGCCTGCGGCGATCACGTACGTGGACAACACCCCGACTTCCTTTCCGGAAGTGCGAGCCTCGTTCTACGTCTTGCCCGCGCCGGTCCGCGAACACAAATCGCTTCGCCGCATCTTCACGGCCTATTTCACGAAGGACAGGCCGCTCGATGCGCCCGGCGGTGTGAAGACGTTCTTGGACACGCTTTCTTCTTACGGCGTGAAGGACTTCATCTATCACACCTGGCGGTACTGGAATTTCAAAGACTCCACGACGGAGGTGACCTACTTGGCCACGGATCCCGAAAGACTGAAGTCGCTCATTCGGGAAGCACATGCCCGCGACATCCGCGTCATTCTCTATGTCAACCTGATACCCGAGGAGAAGAAGACGGTATGGTATCGGAAGCACGACGGCGGGAGGTGGCGGACGGAGCATCCTTTCCGAATGGACATGGTCGGCCCGTCTTCGCAACGGCGTGACGTGATGGACCTGAATTCGCCGTTCTACGAGCACCGCCTTGGCGACATTGACTACATATTGGATACGATCGGTGCCGACGGCGTCTTCTTCGACTGGTTTACGGCCTTTGCGTGCAGTCGGCCGCACGCCTTTAACAATGGAATTCCGACAAACAATATCAATCGGCTTATCGAACTCATTGCGTACGTCAGGAGCAAGGGGAAACTAGTATACATTCACTCGAGCGAGGAAACACGGATCCCACTGCTTGAGAATATGGCGGATCGTTTCGCAACTGGCGAACGCGCGTGGGACCGGGTCACGTCGTTTTCCACGGCACGCGGGATCTTTGACCGCTGGACGACGAGCAAGGGCAACATGGGCGTGATCCTGGACAGCCGGATGGCCATATCCGACGCCGAAGTGCGCGAGGAAGTGAACTGGTCGCTGCTGGAAGGTCTTAATCCGTTTGGATACACGTACTTGGTGAAGTGGTACGGGATCGGGCCGAACGTCCGGCGACAGATCGAGTCGGGCGTCCCCGAGTCGTCGATTCAGTTCCACGATACGTACCCATTGATGCTGCTGAAAGCTCTCCGGCCGTACGATTTGGAGTCGATGACGTTCCTACCCGCGAAGGAAGTTCCGGCCCAGAGCGACAACGCGCACGTTGGTGTCTCTGCCGTTGTTGGGCGGGACGCCCGCATACTGTTCGTTGTGAATACCGATATGATTCATGCCCATCCAACGCGACTACGCTGCAAGCAGGCCAAGCTGGATGTCGATTCGGGAAAGCAGTACACGATCGTGGAACTCACAACGGATGACGATATGGGAACCGTTTTGGGCCAAGCGCTGCTTCGTGAGGGTATCAGCCTGACCGTGCCGCCGAACACGTGCCTTCTCTTGGCCATTTTGCAGCAATAGACAGTCCACACGATCACACCAAAGGCGGAAGCATGTTAGCAGGAGCAGCACTCGTGCCTGGTAACCGAACGCCTGTGCAAAGAACAAATGGCCCAGCTTCCCAAAACGTTCTCTTGGGGGGCGATTGGATGTCGACGAAATCGGCGATGCCACAGAAAAGGTCTACACGCACCGACGCTTTGTCGCAAAACGATAAGCGAATTCCGCATAATGGTGCTGGAAGGTCCAGTGTTATGGCCTTATCCTACAGGTTGTGAGAATCGCTGCCCGGAGAACGACAAGATGTGCGACGAGGCCGTGTTGTTCATGCAGAACGTGTTCCTCGGACCGCGGAGTGACATGGATGAAATCGTCGAAACCGTTCGCAAGATCCACGCCCATGCCTCTGAAATAACGCGGGCGTGAGATTGATCGAGGTAAGATCGTTGTTTAGTGTTGACGTCCAAGATCCGACATCCAAAACTCAAATGACGAAAACTGGAGGGTTTGAACATGAGTGGTAAGAACTCGATGTCGCGGCGTCAGTTTGTTGCTGGTGCCTCCGGTTTGGTGATGGCTGGTGCAATGGGGAGAGCGGCCGAGACGTCCGGCTCGAAGCTGGCCGCAGATGGCGGCGAAAAGGCCGTCAAGGCGAGATGTACTGCCACGCCTCGCTGGGGCGAGATTGAACTCAGGCAGCTTGAGGAGACGCTTCAGCAAAACACAATGTTCTACTGGAAGGGACCGCAGACCGAACTGTTCAAAAAGCGGTTCCAGGAAGTCTGTCCGCTGAAGTACGCACACACTTGCTCGTCCGGTACCGCCGCGATCCACACGGCCATCGGGGCGGCCGGTATCGGTCTGGGGGACGAAGTGATCACCTCGCCCATCACGGATATCGGGACCGTGATTGGTGTCATCTACCAACAAGCCGTGCCCGTGTTCGCCGACCTTGGCAAGGCTACGTACAATCTGGATGTGGCGGACGTCGAGCGGCGGATTACGCCCAAAACCAAGGCCATCATCGCGGTCCATCTGGCTGGCAACCCGTGCGATATGAACGCGCTCAGAGCCCTGGCCGACCGCCACAAGTTGATCTTGATCGAGGACTGCTGCCAGGCGTGGGGAGCCAAATACCGCGGCCAG
>JADHUC010000071.1 GCA_016784735.1 Pirellulaceae bacterium
TGGAGGGTGTTACGCAAAACGGTATGCGATTCGTCGTCTTCGCCTCCACCGGCCAGACTTCTCCAGGTGCTACCAGTTGCCAGTTTTGCGGGAGCTTCGTCCGCAGAGATACTTCCATCGGTGTTTGGCTGTTGTTCGTGGCGTCGACAAGAAACCGAAACTGCTCGCCTGATGCGGATACGCCGCCGAGCCGCATGGTCGCCTCGAGAGCCGGAACGACGCGGACTTCCGTCGTTTTCTGAAGCGAGAGCACGGGCCCGGTCGGAGATCCGACGGTGGCGGTCGCCGTCAGCCGCGCGGTTGTTCCCAAGGCGTCCTGCGGAACCGTGATCTTGAAGTGACCGCCGGCCACAGCTTGGCAATGCCAGTCGGACGGCGTCTGAATCGCGTACCGGAGATTCGACTCTTCCGTCCCGATGACGCGAACACGCACCGACATCTCCTCGCCGGGCACGGCAACGGTCGGAACGTCGACATACGGACCATGAACGCCCATCAGCGTCGAACACACCAGGGACAGCCTGGCGCTCAGGTCCTCCAGTTCGCGTAGCTCACGGCGGCACGGATTGTCGAGTTTGCTTTCCTGGATCCACTGTCTGTGCGTCGACGCCGCGTTCACGATCGCGAGAGCGCTGCCGGCGAAAGCATCGACGTCGGATTCCTTCAACTTCGAAATGTCGGTTTCGAGCCGCGCGAATCTGGCATCCATTTCCTTCACACAACCGGCGCTCGGCTGTTCGTACCACTGATCCATGGTCGGATCGACCACGTACTGATGGTCCGGTTGGGCCACCGGCGTGATGGAAACCTCGTCGATCCAGACCGTGCCGGAGCAGCGCCACAGATACGGCGACAACTGGATGCTCCGCAGCGGTCGCTCGGGCTTGATGATGATTTCCACGTCGCGCCAGTCGTAAGTACCGGTGTCTAATTCGTACTTCTCGCGTTTTCGCTCGGTGAATCGGGTCTTCATGTTCACGTGACACAGGACGGCGTCCACGTGCAGGCTTCCTTGGTTGTCCGGCGTCACTTGGTCGCATTTCAGTCGGAGTCGGAGCTTAAGTGGCTCGGCTTCCTGCTGATAGAGCATCACCCATTGCATCGCCCCTTTGGTTTGGCTGGATGACGCGTTGGCCAGTTTCAAACAAGATTTGTCATCCACGTTATCCCGTTCGTAGGCGCCGTATCGAGTCTTGCGCCAGTGAACCGAAGATTCGGGGCGTTCCACGTCGATCTTGCGCATTTCGTTCCGCAGGCTAAGATTCCTCAGAATCTCGTCGATGTGCGTTTGGGCAAGTTGCTTTTTCGATGTGACGTGCAAAACGGCCAATGACTCAGGCTCGAGACGCAAAGGCACATCCAGGCCGGAAAAAGGGGTCAGGGACCTTTTGCCGGAACGGCCCGAAGGGTGCTTCGCACAAAAGGTCCCTGACCCCTTTTCCCGGCTCGCGTCCGGCAGCCATCGCAAGGTCGCTTCGTCGACAACCACCGGGTCATCCGGTAACGCTTCGACCGGGATCGAAACAACCGACTCTGCCACACCAGCCGCGTCGTTCAGTACCGTGAAGAAAATCTCGCCATCCGACGCTGTGCCGAATCGTTCCAGAGCGAGATGCGGATTGCGGCTTCGCGCCAGCGTCAGCGGCTCCCATCCGGCCCGGGCAAGTTGCTGGCACAATGTCTGATACAGCCGGTGATTTCCTCGGTCCCGCTCGTACCATTCGGCATGATCCCAGTAGCGCGAGCCTGGGCCGAGACCGCTGGGGGGCCAATCGAAGACGCCGGGGAACACGCCATACGCCACGCATCGCTTCATGAACAGAGCCATATCGGCCTCGGTCAACTCGCTGAAGTTCCCTTTCAACAGCGTGACGAACGGCTTCTGGCGGCAGATGGTCCGGATGTAGTTGAAGCTTCCGCGGTTGATCCGCAGCCCCGTCTCCGAGCCCATCACGTCCAAGTACGGTGCCGTGTAGAAGCTGCTTCCCATGGCTCCGTTCATCATCGTGATTTTGCCTTGGGCGTGCAGACGTTTGGCCACCTCCTTGGCGAACTCGACCGACGAAAAGTAGTTGTAGAGGAACGGCCTTTCTTGGACGGGGTCCCAAATCGGTGGATACTCGGCGTACCGGAAGTGATCTCGGCGGTAGTTGATGCCCGTTGTGATCCCGTCGTAATAGAAGCCGTCCAACTCACCGCCCCGTCGCTCGCGATAGCTCCGAAAGACGCCGGGAATTCTACCCAGCATGTACTCGCCGTACGGCAGTTGCGCGTCGAGGTTGTACTGGGCGATGACGTGGCCGTAGACCGACGTGCGTTTGACCGACAACCGGCCTTGCCGATCGTGAAGACCGCTGGCATCAAACGTCTCGGCACTGCCTGTCTGTTGCCGGAACTTCTCTCGCACCGCATCAAGCTGCCTCTCGTACGATGGTTCCGGATCGGTTTCCGGGTTGTAGTCGGCGATGTTGGCAAACAATCCGGCGTGAGTGAAATACGTCAGGCTGTCGACATCCAGCCGATCGTCATAGCCCGGCTCCGGTGCACCCTCCTGGAGAGCGAAGCGAAATTCGTTCACGTTGTCGACCTCCGACAGCTTCGAGAAGGCCATCCACATGCCTTCTTTCGTAACGTGCTTGGCAAAGAACTGCGGAAAGAGGCGGTAGTACCGATCCAACGCGCTCCGCATACCCCAGTCCGGATCGCAGCGATAGACATGGAACGTCAATTCGGCCGCACTGGGCGGCTCGGTTTCTTTCGCGAGTGCCACGTCGTATACGATGTAAAACAAACCTTGCTCCGCATCATAACCAGTGCGAAAAATGCGGGGCTGGTCCAGCGGCACGGCGTAGCAGAGGCCGACGGGGCCCGTGATCACGTTGCAGAAATTCACCGAGTGCGCGCCCATGTCCAGCGCTGGCTGGTCGTGCCATTCTGGCAAAGCCGCAAACTCGCGAATGCGTCTGGAATTCTCGTAAGTTCCGGTCGTCCCGATCGCTCGCGTCGCGTCCACGTCGTCCCACCAGCGCCATCCTTCGGCTTGGATCGGCAGGGCAAATCGCACCAAGAGACCACGATCCTTACCTGATGTATCCTGGACGCTCAGCTTCACGGAGATCAATTCATCGGTCGCCTCGAACCGGCCGGTCACATCGAGCGACAGGTCAGCCAACTCGGCCCGGTGTACGACGGCCCCGTCGTTCTCGACCAGGGTCTTGCCTGCAACGGGCACGAACTCCGCATGTTTCGTCACGTCGCAAATGCTGATCGGGAAGAACTCGCCGCGTCCACCCCGCGGAAGCTCGCGCCCGTCCATCGAAACCTCGGTCAGCGCCCCCGATGACGAGACCGCCAATTCAAACCGGTCCCCCGTGTTCACTACTATCTCGCCGGCCAATCCGTCCACTCCGCAAATCGGCATCGTCACCAGCGCGACCAGCATTCCGACAAATGTCATCGTGCGCCATCTGCTCATCGAAAATCCCCTGCATCAGCCGAGTGGCACTGCTTGCGAGCAGTGCCACGCAACTACAAATTTTCAGAATTGCCAAAACGTCGTTTGCTTGCCATTTGCTGCTACTGCCCGGAGACCGTTCGCAAGCGGACCGATAGCTTTCTCCATGCGGCCATGGACCGCGTCAGGTTGTCGCGGGGCTCGCCCTTGACCCCCACGCACTGAAGCCCGATCGGTCCGCTGTACCCTCCGGCAACGAACGGCTTGAGAAACTGGTATACGTCGTACGCGCCTCGATCCAACGCTTCCATGGAACCTTCCGGTGACGTACCGTTGATCGTAACCAAGAACAGTCGCGACATCGAGGCGGCGACCAGCGGCTCCAGCTTGCGCTCCTGGTCCGTTCTCAGCCAGTGATAGAGGTTGAAGCAGATCCCCAGATTCTCGCGGTCGGTTTTCTGGGCAATCCGCAGCGCGTCCTCGACTCGCTCACACCATTGGTTGACGTGAGGATATATGGCCACGCGAACGCCGAGAGGTTGGGCGAAGTCGGCCAATTGACGACAAACCTCCACGGCCCGCACGTCGCCGTCCGGAGAAGATCGCTCATAGTCCTTACTGGCAAAGCCGATCAAGAACAGCGTCTTGCGGTCTTTAAGCTGTCGGATTGCCTGCTTGAGCGTGGGATCGAAGTCGCTGCCGGGATCGACAGAGATGTTGTACCCAGGAACCGCGACGGTAAACACATCCAGTCCAGCCTTGTCCATGGAGTCAAGGGTTGCGTCCAATTGCTCCAAGGGTCCCAGATACTGGCAGCCGTCGTAACCCAGCTCCCGAAGCAGCGCAGCCTGCGCCTCAGGCGACGCCGCCAGCATTGGGTCACTTCGCGCAAAGTTCATGGCGAAGAGAGGATTGTCCAGACCCTTGTTGTCTGACGGTTCTTCCGCCCAACCGGTTGTGGCGAGTCCAGGCAATCCCAAAGCAAGGAGCACGGCGAGTCGCGGGATTATGCGTTGTTGGCCCATGGTCGTATCCTTTCGATACACAACGTCATTAGAGGTGTGTGCACGTAATGACCAGGTCTATTCGGGCTGGCGCCCGCTAACGCTAGAAGGTCTCGTGGTTCTTCCCGATGAAATTGAGGGGCACCCCGTGTAGCCCAGCGTATTTGATCGCCATGCCTAACAGCAAGTATTCGTCATCGTCATAACCGGCCGCGAAAGCATCTTGATGCAGCAGCATGAAAGCGTCATCACATTGCTTTTCAGCCGCCGCCTTCTTGATTCCAGCGGCGAACTTGGGCAGGTATTTCTCTACAGTCGCGTGCAAGACAGCGATGCGTTCCACTTCTTCCTCTTTCGCAGGCTCAGGACTATCCACGCCCATTGTCAACTGCTTTGCCGGCGCCATTGGTACTCCTTTGGACTTCCTCCTGAACGAACAAAGCTAACCCGCCTGGAATAAGCCGGCGCGAAGGACGTTGGCTGCAAAAAAGACTCAACTCGCCGGCTTGTTCCCGGTCGGGTTGAGCGTCCTTTTCGGCGAACAGGCGACGGTCCATTCTGCACGATCTGGCGTCACGGTGATCTCATGGTAGTCGCCACCAAACTCAATATCCTCACGAGGCTGTAGCATTTCTGCCTTCTTGTACAAAGCGCGCACGTACTGCTGCGTTTCGTTGAGCGAAGTTTTCTTAAGCCGATCGATAGAGTACCGGCCCCCGTGGGAAATTGCGGTCTTGGCGTAGCGAGCGCCATCGCCGCTATGCATTACAGCAGGGATCCGCCGATCTCGCGGGTGCTCAATGACACGCGGTTGCTCCGGACCGTTGGGGAGCGGCCACCATGCTTCGTAACACCGTGGTATGTTTCGCTTGTGATCGAATCCTACGACGAGAATTCCCAAGGGTGCTGCGAGTATACCGGCGCGAGCCAATATTTCAAAGGTGAAACACACGTCGGACATCAGGCGATCAAAGACGTTGCGGCAAAGCACGTCGACCGTTCCATCGTGATCGATCTTCTGCACGAGATTGGGAAGAGCGTCAATTGCCAACCATTGCGAATTGATGCTCCCGCCCTGAGAAACAAGTCGGTTCTGTCCGTGTATCCCGACGGCAATTGGGTGATCGTCCAGGAAAAAAAGCTTCTGACGGTCCAAAAGATCCTGGCGCTTCGAAACACCCGGTGCGTGACGAAACTCAATCCCGTCCGCACCGAGAACAACTGCGTCGGATGTGAGGGCACCGAGAAGCAGCGTCATTCTGTAAAGCCTCGTTTGTGTTTCAATCGCCGAATTTCTACTCATGCGGTGCGATTTGCACGGCACTGCGGCGCATTATACCATCCGCACAGGACCCGCGACATCTGAAGGGGCAGAATGGCGCCGCGACTCCGAGCTGACATTTGGAGGCCGGCTTCCGAAGAGCCGAGGGCGTCAGCGGCGCAGTTGACATACTTGGTGTTTAACGTGCCATCAGATCGTTTAACCGCACGGCCAGCGGCCGGCGCGGGAGTTGAGCTGGAACTGGCATCCCTTTCTACGCCGGAGAGAAACACCGCGCAACGTCCACGCCGGCGCGCGGCCCGTTGGGCACTGCGGTTAAACGAGGAAAATGTAACCTGCTATCGCGCTGAACGCGTAGCGGCGTACAACCATTACCTCAACTTGTCCGGCGGTGGGTCCAGTGATCGCAGCAGGGACCACAGGGCCTTTTGCCCGGTGGCTTGCATGTCGTCGGTTGTTCGGCCGAACCAGGGGAACTCGAAGGTCACGGTCACCGCTTCGAAGTTCCGCTCGCAGTAGGTACGTAACAGTTCTTTCTCTGGAGCCTCGGGCGATAGGGGCTTGGGATCGCGTATCGTCCACTGTTTGCCGAACTCCAACTGGTCGGGCATGTAACGCACGAACCGTTCGCGGATAACCGGATACAGGCCGAGTAGCCCATCGGTATGTTTGTTCTGCCAGTTGTGCAGGTCGATGGCCACGTCCGGACGCGCCCGGTCGATGGCCTGTTTCAGGGGCAGATTGACTGCGTCGGGTTTGTAGAGGATGAAGCATACGTCAGCACCTCGCGGCGCGGTGAGCGCCCCCAGCCCATTGTGCACGCCGTCGGGATTGGCCATCGGGATCACGTAGAACTCATACTCGCGCAGGGCGGCTGCAGCGTAAGCATCGTCCGAAAGCAGCCATCGCACCATTCCCTCCATGGCGTAGCTGCTGGCGCTTTCGTAGGGGTGAACCCGCGAGCGGATCAGAAAGTTCTTCTTCGGCCGCGGCGAGGCGTCGGTGATACGTAGCAGCCATAGGTTCCGCTTCTCGGGACTCTCGCCGATCTTCTCCACCTTCACCAACGGATGCTCGCGGAGCGAGTCTACGAACCGCTCGCTCTGCGTGTAGTTATAGGGCGGATGCCAGTGGATCTCGGTCTCGCCGGGCGGTGCTTCGAGCCGTACGTGGGCTACCGAGTCGGTTACGTCGGCCATCACGGTGCGCCACCTTTCGCTTTTCGGCAGACGCATGACCACGAAATCGCGATACGACATAAACTCGTCGACGCTCGCGAAACTCGGCCGGTCTTTCGGTGGGGCATCGTGGTACTGCCAGTCGATCCACAGATCAACGGATGCCGCGGCCTGGCCTGCGTTGACCACCTTGAAACCCAGTCGCGTGCTGCGGCCCACGGCTTCCTCGTCGATCCCTGGGCTGGAACGCCATGAAGGGAAGATGCGGAACCGGTCCGGTCCTTCTTGTTTCACACCGGCCGGGTCGTGAGGGCAACTTCCGTCGAATCCCACCAAGATTCGTACGGCGGGAGCTGTCGACTCATCGGCCGCGGCTCGGCTCACATCCGTTTGGTGAGCGAACTGGAAGAGCAAACCCAGTACGAGTACACCGTGTGAAAACGTGCGAGCGAAGGGAGTGGCTGGTTGTGACATGACGTTGGGCTCCTGGAGGCTGGCGAGGAAGCTTCGATGGACCGCTCGGCGTTGCTTCAGTATGTGCGTCTCGCGGCGCCCCTGCAACTGCGAGGTTCGATCGTTCTGCCCTGCAAATTGAACCGATGTCGCTAGCCGCTGGACGCAGCACGGTGATATGATGACTCGGAAGGAGGTTCTTACATGTTTAGACGCCCGCAATGTTTGGTTCTGTCTGCAACGATCGCCCTGCTGCCGTCCTTGATTGCGACGGGGGCGGAAGAGTCTCCCGCTAGGCGCCCTGCCATGTTGGTGCATGCGCCGCACGGTCAGTCTTACTTCGGTGTGGACGTCGGTTTCCTATCGGACCTTCATGCCTCCGGAATCGAAGTGGACTACACCGACCGCCACCGTGACTTCACTTGGGAGCGGATCAAACGCTACAACGTATTGATCATTACGGAGTGCCCGGGGCCGGAGGGGGAACACGAGTTCTCGCATTGCCCGATCGAGCCCCCCTGGCGGGCGCAGTTTGTCGACATGATCGAGCGTTTTCTCGATCTCGGCGGCGGCGTGTTCTGCATGGCCGACGACTACAACATCTCGTTCCAGTACTCACGACCTTTGACGGAGAATTGGAACGTCGAGCTGCCGGTCCAGCATATCGTGGACGACGGCAATACGGCATTCATGACGCGGTTCACGTATTTCCGTCTGTGTTTCACCGACCAAATCGCCCCTTCGCCCGTAAGTGACGGGGTCCGCCAGATCTGGTTTCCCTACGGCAAGCACTACAACGCTGGTATGACCGTTCCGCTCGTGCTCGGTCCGGAATGGCAGGCCGTGGTGAAGGCGATGCCGGCCGCTCGTACCGAGCGCATCAATGTCGGCGCAGGCAGCTTCCCGCCCCCGACAAACGTCAAGCGGGACTTCCCGCTCATGACGGCGCCGCCGATCTTTGCCATTCGGCCCTACAAGAGAGGAAGGCTGGCGCTTTCGGCGGTGTATCCGACCTTCACTTTCGGCCAGGGAACCAAGTGGCGCTATAACCGAGAAGTTCTCAGCCGAGGCCTGCAGGATCGGCCCAGCCACTTCGCCAAGCTGATCGAAAACACGGTCAAGTGGCTAGCCGGGCCTTCGCTCTCCAGCGGCGCACTGGGCGGCTACACGACCGACACCAATCGCCTCAGACCCACAAATGCACGCCCGGAAGTCAAGAAGCGTTTCGAGGAGCAGTTCTGGGGCGAGAAGGAATTGAGCTCCCACCGGCCGTCGCCGGGCCGCCTGCATCGCGGGCTCGTTGGGATCAAAACGAAGTTCAGTGTAGGCGACGGGACCGTCCCGGAGTACGCCCAGGCGGCAAGAGAACTCGATCTCGACTTCATCGTGCTCATGGACGACTTCGACAAGTTGACCGAGGCAACGTGCCGTGAGATGAGACAGGCCTGTCAGGCAGCTTCGGACTCCGGACTCCTGGTCCTGCCTGGCTACGCCATCGACAACAACATCGGGAATCATTTGTTCATATACGGGCCGGATCTACCATGGCCCGAGCCAGTTCACCTAGCCGGCCCGGACGGCAAACTGCTGAATCAGCAGTACCAAAATCCCGATGGGAAATACGAACGGAAGTGTCCGGTTCTGAACTGGATCCTGACCAATTGCCTGCGCCGCAAAACGCAGACTGGATTCTACAACTTCACGGAAAGCGGAAGCGGGATGCGGATGGAGCATCTGCGCACCTACGGCATGGCGGCGCTCTGGTTCTATCGCGACGGCCGACTCGTCGAAGACAAAACCGAAGACTATCTGCTGACCGCCCAGGGATGTGTGCCGCCCAGCCCTGCCGTGGTGAACATCATTCGCAGCCCGGAAGAACTGCGCCGCGAAGTCACCGCGGGCCGAGGGCTACTATACGCACGGGGCAAGTCACTCGACACGCTGTACATGGACGCGCTTCGTTATCCCGGCACGTACGACGCACCGAACGTCTTTCCCAGCACGGGGCCGATGATCCTGGCGTGGCCGGAGTGTTTCCGCGTCCACACTTTTGCCGCCGAAGATTTCGTCACCGGACGGAATCTGATGCCGTCGCCCATCCATGTGACCAGTGATGTCGGTCTCAAGGAAATCCGGATCTACGACGGCACCGACCTGTATCGCCGCTTCGTGACCAGCGGCGCCAAAGAGTTCCGCCAGACGCTTGTATTGAATGGGACCGTCCAGCGGAATCTGGTCCTGATTGCCGAAGATGTCAATGGCGGCAAGGCGATCAGCTATGCCCGCCGCACGCGCAAGATTGGCGACATGCCCGAGTACTGCTCGGACCGCGTCAATATCGGCAGCATGTACTTGGCCCACGGACCCAACACGCTGCCGATGGTGAAGACGCCTGCGATCCATGGCGGCTTCGCATTCGACGGTACGCCCGAGGGGATCCTGCCCCTAGCCACGATGCAGTACACCCAGTCGCTGCTGACGACGAAGCAAGGCGAACAGGAAGGCAGAGAGGCATTTAACCAGGTTCCCTTACTGGAGACATCTGACGAGGGTGCGATGATCGTGCGGAGCATGCGCGACGAACTGATCCACGAGAAAGTCGATTTCCGCTCGATGAGTCCGTGGGTGGGTTACGGTCCCATCGTTCCGTCCAAACTGTTCGAGCACACCCAACAGTTGATCCATTGGCACCACGAAACCAAGCAAGTCCACCCGACCGACCATGCCGGCTTCAATTTCGGATACGGCGCGATTCCAACAGCGTTCACCACCTGGATCCGTCTCAAGCGGGACGTGGATGTCAAAGAGCTGCGTCTTTTCTTTAACGGCGGGTATCCTCATGCGCTACACCCCTGGGCCGTAGTGAGCCGGGCGGGAAAGGTCGAGTTCATCGAACTCGATAGCGTGACGGGCGTTCTGCGGCACGCTCTTGAGCCCGGCGACTGGTTCGGCTTCTTCAGTCGTTCGGACACGAATAGCAATATCTTCACGGTCCGAGATACGCCGATGCGTCTGGAGCTGCGCGGGCCCAAGGCGTCCGCGTGGGTTGAGCTGTTTGCGGAACTGGATGGGCAGCACATGGCTGCCGGCGCCGAGATGACGTATGGGATGGCCACGATGACGTTTCCGGTGGATGCCGAGATCAACTCCGGCGAGCAATTGGTGTCCCGGGTTCAGTATCTCCAACGCCCAGCCGGCCTCGACGTAAGCGTCGCCCGGCGGCTCGCGTCGCCCGGCGTGTTGGACTATGCGACGGACGATCACAAGATCGAGATTCAGCTTCCAAAGCCAGACTCGCAGACGCTGCTGACGCTGCCGTTCCGATGTGCCGGGATGAATCGCCGCTGGAGTGCCGGATTGTGGCTCCGCAAAGGATATGTATTAGGGCACTACGGCGACGGACAGGATCGCTACCGTCCGCTGGGCATTGATCTGGATGGACGTATCTACGTACCTATCGCGCCTGATTTGGCCGAGATCCATCACGTGGCGGCGGGACACCCAGTTGTAGCGGATGAAGCCGGGCAGGAACTGTTCATTCAGGTCACTCAGGTGAGTGGTGGCACCGGCGGCCAGCCGCACACATGGCATGTATCCGTCAACAACCCGCTGGACCGTCCCGTGACAGCAACGATCAAACAGAACATCGATCTGCCGGGCCTTAACCTGGAACCGCAAACGCTGACGTTCCAGCCCGGAGAATACCGGATTCTCGTCGGTCGCCCGTCACGCGTCGCTCGGGCGGAGTAGTTGCGGCCCGTTTATCCTCGTACTACATTCACAGGCGTCGCGCGAGGCCTCGAACGAAAGCAAGCGTGAAATCACAGGAATGCGGGACAAACAACTTCGGCGTTTCACCCGTAGCTACGGTCGCCAGACCGTGGAGAATTGCGGGTCCACCGTCTGGCGACGGTAGCTACACTACTGGAAAACGCTTTTCGTTGGGAGGAAACGGTTCCATGAAACACTGGATGCGGAAGCAGTCGTTGATGATCCTTTGGTGTGGGTGTGTGGCCGTTGTGCCGGGCTGGGCCCAATCAGCGGATCGTTATGAAGGTCTTTCGGATGATCTCAGCCAGACGCTCAATATCCTTCAACAGGAGATGTCCGGCGACGTAGCCAAGCAGCACGCCACGGAGATTTGGGAGTGCGATCGCTGGGATAGTTGGGACAAGCATCACGAGACGGCACAATATGTGGCCTCGCAGTTTCGCGCGATTGGGTTGGAACAGGTCGAAGTGATTCCCTACAAGTCGGATGGACGCACGAAATACGCCGACTGGACGTCGCAGCAAGCCTGGGACGTCGATCATGCCCGCCTAACGGTCGCTGAGCCCGCGACGCACGCCGGTAAGATCATCGCGGACTATCGGGACGTACCGCAAACATTGACCACTCGTTCCGGTTCGACCCCGCTTGGCGGAATCCGGGCCGAAATCGTCGCTATCCGTGACGATGGGAAACTGGACAGGATTGCGGCCGACGACCTTCGCGGGAAGCTGGTATTGATCGAGACCATCGGCGGCAGAGCGCCCAGCGGGAAGTTGATCTCGATGGCGGCGCAGGCCGGGGCCGTGGGGATTCTGCGTGACGACATTTGGGAATTGGGCAAGGGATTCGTGCGCGATCGCAATATCGCCTACGACGCCGTGCGTTGGGGAGGGTCGGTGCCGGACGGAATGATCGGATTCAACCTTTCGCCTCGCATGGGCGACTACCTGCGGAAGCTGGCTGCGTTGCACGAACGCGTCGTGCTCGACGCCGACGTCGAAACGCGGTCTTACGACGGTACGATCGACGTGGTAACGGGCGTGCTGCCGGGAACGGAGGCGCCGGAATACGAGCTGTTGATCGTCGGGCATCTGTACGAAATCGGGGCCAACGACAACGCATCGGGCTGCGGCTTGTCGATCGAGATACTTCGGGCTCTCAAGACGCTGACGGATAGCGGCCGCTTGGCGCCGCCGGCGCGATCCATCCGTGTCGTTTTGGGGATGGAGACGCATGGCACGCTGGCTTGGTTGACCACGCACCAGGAAAAACTTCCCTATTTGATCGCCGGTATCGACCTGGACATGGTAGGCGAGGATCAATGGAAGACCTTGTCGACGTGGAAGCAATCGAGACTTCCGGATTCAGCCCCGGCGTATGCGGAACATCTATCCTGGGCACTGCTGCAACGTTACGTGCGCGCTGCGGATCCGACCATGCGTGTTGCCACGAAGCTCGATAACTGGTACATCGACGATTGCATCACGGCGGATCCCATGGTTGGTTGCCCGAATTTTTTATGGGTCCAACTGCCCGACCGGTTCTACCATTCTTCACAAGACACACCGGACAAGCTGAGCTCGCATACTCTGCACATCACGGGAACTGCGGCCGGCGCGTATGTGTACTACTTGGCCACCGCACAGACGAACGAGGCCCTATGGTTGGCGACGATCGCGGAAGCTGACATTCAAGTGGACCTGGCCGAACGCACGTCGGCCGTGATTCGCGCCGCTGCCGCTGAACTTCAGACTGGCGAGTCGCTGGGGCGGTTAGCCTTTGACGGCAAGGAGCTGATCGCCTACCGGCTGGATCGCGGACTGCGCACACTTCCGACGGTTTTGGAGTTGGCCCCGAAAGAGGACCGTACACGGGTCTCCGTCGCGGTAGAAGCGGCAGCGGAGAGACTGCGGGCCCAGGCCGAGTGCCAGACGGACCGGCTTGCTTCTGCCCTCCAGGCAATGGCCGTGGCACGCGGCGTCAGCCCAATTGTCCCATACACTCGCCCGGAATTCCCTTCCGCCGCGCGGGCGAAGAGCCTGATTCCGACACGGAAAGTCCTCGGCACGCTAACGCTGGTCGATGCACCAGTACCCATCCCCAAGGGTCGGAGCTGGAACTTCACTTGGAGTTGGCGAGCGAACACTCCATGGTGGTGGGCCGATGGCAAACGAAACGTGTACGAGATCGCCAGGCGATCGGCACTGGAAACCAAACGCGAGTTCACCGAAGAGTACCTGGAGGACGTGCTGGCACAGTTCGAGTTCTTCGGCCAGTGCGGCTATGCTTCTCTGCGATCCCAAGACTAGTACCTCATGACATTTGAAATTGTCAGTAGGATGGGCATTCCTGCCCGTCTGCTTGGGGTCGGGCAGGAATGCCCAACCTACAAGAACAAGAGTCGCGAGATGCTAGTGTCCCGTGGAACGGGTTGTGTAAGGAATGCTCGTTTAACCGCGACCCAGCGGGGAGCGCGGGAGTTGACGGCGTCCGACGCGTTCCTCGCTGGGTCGCGGTTAAACGATTGATGGCATAGAATGAAGCAGGAGGCGAGTTCATGTCCAGCTCTGTGACCTTGGTGACCGGCGCGACCGGATTGGTTGGCAATAATACCGTCCGCATGCTCTTGGATCGGGGCCAACCCGCGCGAGCGCTCGTGCGCGCGACCTCCGATCCGCGGCCTCTGGAGGGACTAGACGTTGAAGCAGCCGAAGGCGACATCTGCGATGCCGACTCGGTTCGGCGGGCGTGTGAGGGTGCCGGCGTCGTGATCCACGCGGCCGGTTACGTCCAGCTTGGCAGCGCCTACCTAGATCGTCACCGCCGCATCAACGTTGATGGCACACGCAACGTGGCTCAGGCGGCGCGAGCGGCCGGTGCTCGGATGGTCCACGTCTCCAGTTGCGATGCGTTGGGAGTCCGGTCGCTGGAAGAGCCCGCCGATGAAGAGACGCCGTTGGGCGAGCCCGTTCGTTGCAGCTACTCGATCACCAAGCGCGAGGCCGAGCAAGTCGTGCTGGAAGAAGTGGACCGTGGTCTGGACGCGGTGATCGTCAACCCGGCATTCATGCTTGGGCCATGGGACTGGAAGCCGTCCTCGGGGCGGATGCTGCTTGAGGTTGCCAAAGGCGTTGCTCGGGTTG
The DNA here is from genome assembly GCA_016784735.1 of Pirellulaceae bacterium. GTDB lineage: Bacteria > Planctomycetota > Planctomycetia > Pirellulales > Pirellulaceae > JADHUC01. Next base: position 14,286 of record JADHUC010000071.1, read on the forward strand.
CGCCGCGAGGGCATTTCAGCGTGTGTGACGTCCGCGACGTGGTGGGCGGGATATTGGCGGCGGTGGAGCGTGGGAGTTGCGGCGAGCGTTACATCTTGGCAGGCGTGACACTCTCGTACTTCGAAACTTGGCAGAAGTTTGCAGAGATCACGGGGGCTAAACCGCCCTGGTTTGCCGCTCCGCCGCGACTGGCCGCGATTGCCGGATTCGGTGGCGATGTCTGGGGCCGCCTGACCGGCCGGGAGCCCGATGTCAACTCCGGCGCCATCGCCTTGGCCAAACTCCCCAAGAGCTACACGAGCGCGAAGGCCCAACGCGAGCTTCGCTACAGTAACCGTCCCCTGGACGTATCTATCCGCGACGCGTGGGATTGGTTCGTCCAACACGACTACGCCCGCCCGCGACGAAGGGCGAAACATTTATGACCGACGAAACGACAGACCGACCTCCGACGTCCGTTGCCGGTTTGGAGCTGCTTGCTCCGGCCGGCGACGCGGAATCACTGCGCGCTGCGCTCGAAGCCGGCGCTGATTCCGTGTACTTCGGTTTGACTGTCCTGAACGCTCGCCGCCGGGCTCACAACTTCACGGAGGACGAACTCAACCAAGCTGTCCAAGATGTCCACGCCCAAAACGCGCGGGCGTACCTGACCTTGAACATCGACTTGACCGAACGAGACCTGGAGTTGGCCGCGCGCGTGCTGGAGCTTGCTCGGCGTGCTGAGGTGGATGCCGTTTTGGTGCGGGATCCGGCACTCCTTGCTCTGCGCCCGGAATACACGGAGCTGGAATTCCATTTCAGCACGCAGACCTGCATGACGAACAGCGCCGATGTGTCCGCCGCAGCGAAGCTGGGAGCAACTCGCGTGGTGCTGGCTCGCGAACTCACGCTCGCAGAGATCCAGGCAGCCAGCGCCGTGCGCGGCGTCCAAACCGAGGTATTCGCCCAAGGCGCGCTGTGCTTCTGCATCTCCGGCAGATGCCTCATGTCCAGTTGGGTTGGCGGCCGAAGCGGCAACCGCGGCGCATGTACCAGTCCGTGTCGCGTGCCGTGGGCGATCGAAGGCGAACCGGCCGGCACACCATTGTCGATGCACGATCTGGCGACGGTCGATCGCCTGGAGGAACTTCGCCAGGCCGGCGTCACGGCCCTGAAAATCGAAGGCCGCATGAAGAACGCGACCTGGGTGCGCGAGGCCGTTGACATTTATCGTCGAGCGATGTCCGGTGAGGATGCGACCGCGCTCCACGACCAGATCGAACGTCTGGGCGACTACACCGGACGAAAGCTGACAAGCGGCTACTTGGACGGCCAGCGCGAGAATCTAACGGGGGAATCCGGGCGCAGACGCGGCCCGGCCGAGACTACGGATGAAGACTCCGAGGTCCGGTCGTCTGCCAAAGACCGAACAGACCGGTCGGCCTACTCGTTTGAAATGACAGTCGAGCCAAGAGGCATCCGGTGTCGTTGCGAATGCGACGGGCTTGTCGACGAGTGGACGATCCCCAAGACCGTCGTACGCCGAAGACACAAAGCAGTGTCTATCGAAGCGTTTATCGCATGGCTATCAAAGCAGCCGGTCCTGGGCCGCAGTGCAGAAGAAATATCGACGAATGATCCGGAGTTTCTGCTTGTCCCGCGAGCGGTCAACGGTTTGGTGGACCGTATCACCAAAACGATACGACGTAGCCAGAAGAAGCGAGGGCAATTGTCCAACATCGGTCTGCCGGAGTCCGTTCAGGAAATACTGGAAAACCGCCCGCCATGCCCGTCCAACCGCATGTGTCTTGGCGATCCCCCGGACCGCGTTCGCCTGGAACCGGAGATGGTCGAATCGTTTTTGAGTAGCGTACGGCCGGACGGCGTTATCGTGGAAGGACTGACCGCGGAGATCCTGAAACAGGTTCGCTCGCACTGTGGCCGCACGCCGCTGATAGCAGCGTTACCGCCCGTTTTCTTCGAAGATGATATTCCAGGGCTGAGAGAATTGCTTCGCGTCTGCAAGCGAGCCGACGTGACGGTGGAAGTTAACAGTTGGGGCGGATGGCACTTGGCGCGCCGCGCAAATGTACGCATGGAAAGCGGTCCGGGTTTGCCCGTACTGAACTCGCTGGCGTCGCGCGTCTTGGCCAAGCGTGGTGTCCGGACGGTAACGCTGTCGGTCGAAGCGGATCGTCGTCAGCTTCAGCGCATGGCTGCCAACTGTCCCGTGCCATGTTCCCTTGTCGTCTTCGGCCGGCCTCCGCTGATGACTACCCGAGTCGAATTGCCCGAGGACTATCTGCGCAAGACACTGACGGACCGCCGTGACACGCGAGTCACCGCACGACGCGAACAAGGGCTATGGGTATTGCGTCCTGTCGATCCCTTCGACTTGCGAGCCGACCGCAACGACCGTCTCCGCGTCAGTCATCTTGTCGTCGATCTGGTCGGATCGGACGATCCCGTACGAGACTGGCAGCATCGGCCATCCGCCCGCAAACCGGCCTTCCAGTTCAACTACGATCGAAGCCTCTATTGACAACGACCTGCGGATGTCACTGGGGTGATGTCTTTCCCGTTTAACCCCGAGCCGCAGGCGACGGCCGTGGCTCATCGAGCCGCCCCATAACAACCGTCGCCTTCGGCTCGGGGTTAAACGCCTCTTCCCACCGCAACCAGACACGCCGCACGCTCGCTTAACAACGGTCTATTCCTAACCGCCAACAGCGTAGAGCCGCCCGTATGCGTGTAGGTACACGACGCCATTGCTAATTGCGGGTGTCGCGTAGAAGGTCCCGGGTAGCTCATTCTGTGCCAAGATCTTCGCCTCTGTGCCGGCTTCGATCACTGTACACGTTCCTTCTCGCGCCAGGAAATAAACCTTATGGTCGCCGGCCACGACCGATACTCGATACGTTCCCTCTTTCAGTCGCTCCCGCCAGTGGACCTTTCCGGTTTTCAGGTCCAGGCACGTGGCGATGCCGTCGTCGCGCACCATGTACAGGTTGCCTTGGTAGCAGACCGGTGTCGAGCAGTCGGAATTGTAAGGCCGGAAGTCCCAAAGCTGATGAGTGGCGGTGATGTCGCCCGAACCGCCCGTGCGCAGCGCGATGGCTCGGTCCGTTTTACTGCCGGGTGGGTTGGGCGAGCAGACGACGACCACGTCTTCGGAGACGGCGGGCGACGCGACGGTCCGGGCGAATGGGCTGTCGATCGCCAGACCGCTGCTGATCCAGAGCTGTTTTCCCGTCAAGAGGTCGTAAGCGTTGACGTGGTCGCAGCCGGAAACGAGCAGTGCATTGCGCTCTTTGGTCTCGATCACCACGGGCGAAGAGTAGGCGTCGGGACTGTCTTCCTGCGTGGCGGGGAGCTTCCGGTCGGTCTTCCAGACTTCCTTGCCACTCGCCTTGTCGATCGCGACGACATAAGACGGGCCCTTGGTCATGCAAGCAATGTACAGCAGGTCGCCCCAAAGCCGCGGCGAGGAAGCCATCCCAAACCGAATCGTGTAGGCTCCGTAGTCTTTCACCAAATCGCGCTGCCATTCGACGTTTCCCGCCGCGTCCAGGCAGACCAACAGGCCCGAGCCGAAATACGCCCAAACGTGTTCTTCGTCCGCAACCGGAGACGGGGTGGCAGGATTGTGCCGGTGCCCGTAAAGGCTCTTCGGTCCCTGCGCGGCGAGCGTGCCGCTACCGACCTTCGTTTTCCAGACGACGCGACCGTCCTTTCGGTCGATGGACAGGACCCACAGCGACTGGTCCTCCGTCTGCGATGTAAGGAAGATCTGCTTCGAAGTGACTGCGGGCGAGGCGTTCGATCGCCCTGGCAAGTCGGTCGTCCACACCATGTTCTTGTCGGTGGACCACTCTGATGGCAAATTCGTTTCCGACGAGACGCCTCGTCCCGCCGCTCCACGCCACGCTGGCCAGGTTTCCGCGGCACACGTGGATACGACAAACAGACAAAGTAAGACGGCAGCCGGTGCAATGCGTTTCCGATCATTCACGATTTCTCTCCTCACGCTCGATGCCAAAGGCCCTAGACTGTAAATTGGTAAGTGCAAAAAGGGAAAAGCCCCATTGAAACTGCCCATCTATCGTAACAAACAATAAGGAGTCCGTCTCGTGAGTGACAACCCATATGCCAGCCCTCATGCCGCCGCCGGTTCAGCCATCGCCAAGCCGTCACCGGGTCTCGACTACGCCACGGTCGCATCTTTATGCAATGTGACAGGCTGGTTGAAGTTTCTGGGAATCCTGAACATCGTCGCAGGCGTCATGTACTGTATCACCATAGTGGGGGCGGTCTTCGGCTGGATCCCGATTTGGATCGGCATTCTGCTGAACAACGCATCGACGTCCTTGCGAGCGGGCTACGACGGCCGCAACGAGCAGGTTGTCCGCGTGGGCATCGACAAACTCGCCTTGTCGATCAAGATTGTCGGGATTCTCACCCTCATCGGCTTGGTGATCAACGTGGTAATCATGTTGATCTATGCCGTCATGATCGTCCTGCTTCTCGGCGCCGGAGCCGCGTCCACGCTGTGACCGGATGTTGCCGGCCGGTCAAGCTCAAAGCGACAACACGAATTCCACTAAATCGTCGATGTCCCGCTCATCGAGTCCTTCGAACGTGGCTCCCTCCAGCCCGTGGCGGCCTTCGGCGAGGAGTCCTCGGACTGTGGTGTATCGTCCGTCATGAAGATACGGAGATGTTCGCCAGACTTCGATCAAGGTGGGCGTGTCGAAGTTGCGGTTGCCGTGGGTGTCGGGCGTGCCGATGTTGTGCCGTTTCATGTCGGTGTACAGCGGCGCGGGGTGACAGCGTGTGCAGCCGACTCGGGCGCTCTCGAACAATCGCTTGCCTCGCTTCGCGCCTGGACTCAGATGGCCGTTCACAAGATGGGGGCTCGGTACCGCCTGCAGTGATTTCAGGTACACGTCCATCGCCGTTGCGGCCTCTTCGTCCGGTCGGCCGAAGAGGATATGGGTGATGCCGGATCGGACGGCTGCCTCGCCTGACTCCCGCACTCCAAGCACCATCGAGGGCGGTGTCGCGTGAGCCAAGAGCAGGCTTTTGGTATTCTTCACGTTGCCGGCCCCGTCGTTCAGCAGGTCCCAATTCAACCCGTCGGCTCGCCCGTCCGGATGGCAACTTGTGCAGCTTTGCCATTGCTGAAAACAAAGTCTTGCGTCGTGAAACAGCATTTCGCCGAGTCGCTTGGGCGACGGCCGGAGTGTTGGACCAAGATGAATGGTCCTTGGCGGTCGATCTGACTTGGATGCTACGTCGACTACCGCAATCGTGTCAGAAAAATACTCCGCCACAAAGACGCGCGTGCCGTGAACGGCCAACGCACGAGGCCCATTGCCCGGCAGCGCGATCCGTCGGCGTGAATCCGTCAAGGCATTCGATCCGCCCATGGGTCCGCGAAACTCGAATCCCATTCCCAGTTCCCGATACACCAGCTCGGTCGGTATGACACTCAGTTCGTGCGAACCGGCGTGTGCGACGTAGATCGACGATCCATCGGGCGAGAACGCGACGCCCCAAGGATTGGGTGCGCCCAAATGCTGGTCGTCCAGCAGAACGTTACCCGCCAGCTTCTCCTCTTTCAGATCAATGACGCTGATGGCGTTCGTGTTCATCCATCCTTCGTCCAGGTGCGAGGCGACCAGTTCAAAGTTCGATTGGATGTAAGTCACAACCGCGTATCGGTCGTCGGGCGAGATGGCCACGCCTCGCAGGCTGCTGGAACCGTCGGGCAAGAGCACGGTTATCGTGCGTAATGAAGCGGTATCGACGAGCGTGACCGCGGCTCGAACGAGTATTCCGTTGGCCGGCGCCAATGGCAGATGATTGGCGACCACCAGCATCCGACCGTCTCGCGTGATCGCTGCGGCAACCGGTTCGCGCGTAACCGGCACGCGAGCGATCTCGGCCTGTCGATCCAGATCAACGACCGACACGTCGTGATTGAAGCGGTTCGAAACGTACAATCGACGCTGTGTTGGGGCCAGTACCGGCGCAGTCGCCGTGTTGCCGACGGCAATCGTTGCCAGTGGCTTTCGAGTCGCCGTGTCGACCACGACAACCAAACTGCGCAGGCCGGCGCAGGTGACGTACAGTCGCTGATTGTCGTGACTGAGGGTCAAACCGGTTGGATGTGAAGGCAACTCGATCGTGTGAACGACTGCACTGTGGTCTATGTCCACCCACGCCAACTGTTTCGCGTCGGCGTTGGCGACATATAGGATTCTGCCGTCTGGAGACACGGCTAAGGCGTTCGGACCAAGCGGGTCAGCCGCATCGCTGTCGCAGAAGGACAGGCATCCACACACGATCGTGACGCACAGAAGAACGCGAGCGCGTCGATATGAACCTGTGCCGCGATTATGCGCACACATGTCTTTCATGACTAAAGGACCATTGGCCCACGGATGGCATGGCGGACCCACGGATGAAATACCTTCTTTCTCTTATCCGTGGGTCCGCTATGCCATCCGTGGGCTTCTTGTCATGGAATGCCTACCCGCCCATCAGATGCGACAGAACCGCCAGTTCCAGCGCCTCGTAGTCACGGTCGGCGGTGCACTGTTGTTCCAGATCTTTGGGGAACGTGCGGACTTTGTCGACCAGCTTCAAGAACACCTCGCGGCTGTTGGTCAAGTGCTTGTTCGCTGCATCCGCTTTTTGCGTGCGCATGGCCTTCACGTCCAGACCTACGAATCGGCCCGTTTCGGCATATCCGGCCAGTTCCAGCACGCGAACCTGATTGTACGCTCCGCGTAGGTTCGCCGAGCCGAACGACTTATCCTGGTCGAACTTCAGCCCGTTCTGGTCGTTCAGGTGGACACTCCACAGTTTTCCTTCTGCCAAGGCAAAGGCCATGTCGTCCGACGGATCTAAGCCGGCCAGCAGGGCGTGGGCCGTTTCGATCAAACCGCCGACTCGGGACGGGTCGGCCGTTCGGTGTGCCAGGGCGAGGGCGTGGCCGATCGTCGGAATGTATGCCTGATCGGCCGGCTCGTTCGGTTTCGGTTCGATGGCGATCTCGATGTTCTTGTTGTGCTCCAGCACCTGGTTGATCGCGTCAACAAGCTGGTGATGTGCTTCAATCGCATTTTTCGATTCGCGGACATACGTGCCTTCGCGAGCCAGCCACAACACGATCAACCGCGTGCCGAGGATGTCGCAGATGTCGGCGGTCTGTTTCAGGCGACCGATGGCCCACGCCCGGCACTCCGGATCGTTCGACGTAAAGCCTCCGTCGATGCCCGCGGGGCTTTCCCACAGCCGAGGCGCCACGAATTCGGCGACCAACCCTTCGCCCTCGAGCATCCTTCGCACTTCGGTCGCCCCCTTCTCGACCTCGGCCGGCGACTTTTCGTCGATGTTCGGCACGGCATCGTCATCGTGAAATTGAACGGCGTCAAAGCCCAATTCCTTGTAGAACGGCAGCTTATCGGCGAACTGAATGGTAGGACGCACGGTTGGGCCAAACGGATCGGCGCCTTCGTGGATGTTCCACGGGCCGAAAGAAAAGCGATAGTCAGTGGCCATGATTGTCTCCTCACACTGATGAGTAAGCGGTATGCGGAATTACGTGTACTCGGGCTTTCGATTTTGTTGTCGATCAGGAAAAGGTGTCGGGTTTCAGGTGTCGGTAGTCCTGGCTCACTACTGCCTGACACCTGACACCCGGACACTGACACCTAACCCTTTTCTCCGTTCAAGTTCGCGAGTTTCGCGGTTTCTTCGAAGTTTCGCAAGCCGGCGCTGGCTCCCATTCCCGTGACGCAACATGCCCCGGCCGCAGCGCCCAATCGGCCTGCGTCGGCAGCGTTCATTCCTTTCAGTAGGCCTGTCAACACGCCCGCGTAGAAACTGTCGCCGGCTCCGGTAGTATCCACGATAGGCCCCGGTAAGGGTACACATTCGATTGGAATGTACTCGCCGGCCTTCGGGCTCAGCAGCGCACCTTCTGAACCCAGTTTGACGCCCAATAGTCCGGGTGCACCGCATTGGCGGTAGATGTCGATGATTTTCTGGGGATCGCTCTCACCGGTCTGATGCGTTGCTTCGGCGAGGCTGGGGATATAGACGTCCAAGTGCGGAAGGATCTCCGACAGCGGCTCCATCGTGCCGCCGTCGCCCGCAGCATCCAATGCCGTCAGACAACCGAAACCGCGGATCTCCGCAAGCACAGCGGCCAGGTCTTTCTCCAGGTTGGGCATCAACGAGTAATACCCGATCACCGTCATCCGGGCGCGGCGAAAGACATCCAGATTCTCGCGGTACATCTTTCCATCCATAGTCCGCGGCGCACCGACGCAATGCGCGAAACTCCGCTCGCCCGACGGATCAATCAGCACCGCCGTCGTGCTGGTGGCCTCGGTCCGATGAGTCAACAGATAGCTGGTGTCGATCCCTTCCGCTTCGTAGTTGCGCCGTATGACGGATGCCCATTCGTCGTTGCCGACATAGCTGAACGCCGCGACGTTCATCCCCAGGCGTGCCATGGCGATACCGGAATTCGAGACGATCCCGCCCGTAGTGACCTGAATCGGATCAACCTGGACCAGCCCACCGCCGCCGATCGCCACGTCCAGCGGAACCGGATGCACGAGGATATCGACAACACACGATCCGCATAGAACGCAATCAATGGTCTTTTCCATGGCACTCGCTCAATCCGCATGACATCTGAATGGCAACGCACGAGAGTTGATGATAGCGGACATCAAAGCGGTATGCTAGGCTGTGCGAAAGCGTCAATGAACGAATTGATATGGAGTTGGAGCGATGATCAGATCAAGAGGCACTTTTCCAGTGCGGCTTCTGGGCGGACTCGGATCATTTCGGATGACGAATTTGATTGCTTTGGTGATCAGCTTGCTGGCTTGTTGGGTATCGCCGCGTTCAGATGCGGCGGAGAAGCCAAACGTGGTCTTGATCCTTGTCGACGATCTGGGCTGGACCGGTCTGGGCTGTTACGGCAGCGATCTGCACGAGACGCCCAACATCGACCGGTTTGCCCGGGACGCCGTCCGGTTTACGAACGCGTATGCCGCGGCTTCGGTGTGTACGCCCACTCGAGCGTCGATCATGACCGGCAAGTCACCGGCGCGGCTGCACATCACGGTATGGCACGAGTCGTCGGGCGAGCCGCCTAAGTGGATGCGGCGAAAGCTGGTCCCGCCGGTGACCGAGGGCAACCTGCAACTGACCGAAACGACGTTGGCGGAAATGCTCGACGCCGAAGGGTACTTGACGGCCCACGTCGGCAAGTGGCACTTGGGCGATGCGGCGCATTATCCGGAAAACCACGGTTTCGACGTGCACCTCGGTGGCAGTTTCTGGGGCTGCCCACCGACTTTTTTCTATCCCTATCGAGGCTTGTTTGGCGGCGCACGCGAATTGCGGTATGTGCCCGGCTTGTCGTTTGGCGAGGAAGGCGAGTACCTGACGGACCGGCTGACCGACGAGGCATTGGCGATCATCGACCGAGCCGGCGACCAGCCGTTCTTCTTGAACATGTGCTACTACACGGTCCACACGCCGATCGAGGGCAAACCGGAACTTGTCGAGTACTACCAGAAGAAAATCAAGGAGGGCATGGACCACGACAACGCCCATTACGCGGCCATGCATCACAGTCTGGACGAGAACGTCGGCCGCATCCTGGCGAAGCTGGACGAGCAAGGCATCGCGGACAACACCTTGGTCATTTTCACGTCCGACAACGGCGGCTTTGTCAACAACTACAAAGGCCAACAAGTCACACGCAACACGCCGTTACGATCCGGCAAAGGCTCGCTGTACGAAGGCGGTATCCGCGTGCCGTTGATCATCCACTGGCCGGGCATAACGCAGCACGGTCGTGTGTGCGACGAGCCGGTGATTACGACGGACTTCTATCCCACGATCCGCGAAATCGTGGGCGCGGCTGGCGACGATGAGCACAACGACCAGATCGAAGGCGTCAGTCTGGTGCCGCTTTTGAAAGGCCCGGACACATCGCTTGATCGCGACGCCCTGTACTTCCACTATCCGCACTACTATCCGACAACGTCTCCGGTCAGTGCCGTGCGAGCCGGCGACTGGAAGCTGCTGGAGTATTTCGAGGATGGACACGTCGAGCTGTACAATTTGGCCGACGACATCGCAGAGGCCAACGATTTGTCAAAGGAGGAACCCCAGAAGGCCGCCGAATTGCGCCAGCGATTGGTCAAATGGCGCGAGGCCGTCGACGCGCAGTTGCCGACCGTCAACCCCGAGAGGCAACAATGACAGCGCGGCGTCATGCACCGATTTCATAACCCTTGCGTTGCTCGCGGCGCAGATGGCGATTGGCTTCGTCGTCGCCGACGAAGTGCTCCTTTTCGGGATCCCAGGTGAGCTTGCGGCCGAGACGTTGGGAGATGTTGGCCAAGTGGCAGACCGAGGCGGCGCGGTGCTGGTTGTGGACGTCCGAGAGGGTCGGCGTTCCATTGCGGATACAGTCGAAGAGATTGCCCATGTGGCGGTGCGTCTGGCCGGGTTTGCCTGTGGCCAAAGCACGGTCAGGATTGTCGTGACGGTACAGTTTGTATTGCTCTTGAGGGATGGAATCATCTTTCAGTAGGTCGAACGGCTCGCCGTTGATTTCGCCTTTTGTTCCGCGAAGCCAACCGAGTTCGCCTTCGTACCGGACGCCGCCGGGTACGTGGTCGCCTGTGATCAGCTCCACGCCGTTCGCGTAGACCATGCGAACTTGATAGGACGACGCCACGTTGTAGCCATTGGGCGTGTCGGGGAAGGTCGCCTTGGCGTCGATTTGGACGGGCCCGCTGTACTGCATTCCCATGGCCCACTGGGCTAAGTCCAGGAAGTGCGCTCCGATGTCTGCCTGCTTGCCGCCTGCGTACTCGTACCACCATCGGAATGTGAAGTGGCAGCGTTCCTTGATGTACGGCACCAATGGGGCCTGGCCGAGCCACATGTCCCAATTAAGCTGTGACGGCGGATCTTCGACTTTGAACGGCCCGCCCTGTGGGTTCTTTCCCAATCCGACGGTGATTCGCTTCAGTTTGCCCAAGCGACCGGCGTACACGGTTTCGCAGGCCAGGCGACAGTGAGAATCGCTTCGGTATCGCGTACCGACCTGAAACACCACGCCGCTGTCCTGAACCACCTTCGTAAGCAACTTGCCCTCGTCGATCGTCAAGGTCAAGGGCTTCTCGCAGTAGATGTGTTTCCCCGCCTTGCAGGCGGCAATGGCCATCGCCGTGTGCCAGTGATCCGGCGCGCCGATGGTGACTACGTCGATGTCCTTGCGGTCGAGCATCTTGCGGTAGTCTTCATACAAGTCGGCCTTGCCACCATAATGCTCCCGGGCCTTCTCGGCGATCTGCCGATCCACGTCGCAAATGGCCACCACGTCGCCCCACGGCATAGCGCCGTCCGTGATCACCGTCCCCTGGTAACGCATTCCGATGGCCCCGATCCGGAAGCGATCGTTCTTCGACTTCGGCTGGTCCTTTTCCTGAGCGTTGGCGGTGGCAACGTAAGGTGCCGCGAGCAACGCGGTCGTACCAAGGGCGGAGGTCCGGAGGAAGTCTCGGCGGCTGGATCGATCAGAGGTCATGGTGCATTCTCCGTCAGGTCAAAGAAACCACATTCAAGATCAACATAAGCACCCGTGCATCAATTCCCCGGCGAAGTAGAAACCCGGTTTTTCCGAAAAAACCGGGTTTCTGCCATCGGTTCTACCCAAAGATCTGTGACTGGGTACTCAGTCTTTGATCGTCGCTATTGTGAACGCCGTTGGTTGGAATCGCAACTCCAAACGCGATCTACGAGTCTTTCATCGCCTCGGCTCTAACCAGCGTAACCTGCCGGTGCACCTCGTCGACGATGCGTTTCTCGATGCCAGTGGCCCAGGGACTCGGCCGGCCATAATAGATCATGGCCGACGCTCCTTCGTAACCGCCTTCGCCAAGCACGCGTTCCGACGGAATGTACGCCATCCCGTCGTTCGCGTATGCCGCGACCCAGGTTGACCGGGCGTCCAGTTCCGCTTTCACTCGCAGCGAGTAGTCGACGACCACCTCGCCGCCGAGAAACACCATCGTCGGCCCATCGCCCAATTGCCAGGTCTGGACGGGGTAAGGATACGCTGGTGCGATTTGGCCCTCGCGATCCAAGACAGCAAGGAGCTGTTTAGCACGCGCGGCCACGTAGCGGTTGGTCGATTTGGAGTCGGACTCCAATTCCTCTCGCGACGGAATGTGTGCCCACGCCAAATCGATCTCGGCGTAGTGGCAGGCCAATCGACCTTCGATCACATTTGTCCGTTCGGCGCGGGCATCGTCCACGGCCTGCGCGATTTCAAGGCCGTATTGCCGGGCAAATTCGACCTTACGACGGGGCTCCGGGTTTTGATCGGCGCCGCAGCCGGCCCAGACAATCGCGGTGGCTGATGGATGGCATTTTTCCATTTCAATCTGTGCGAAACCCGGCCAGTCTCCCGACCATTCGTAGGACGAAAGCACTGTGGCGTGGCAGGCGTAGCCGCAGACGATCGCCCGAACCTGACCCGCGTCGTCTTCGACAAATAGCACGGGCACGTCGTGGTCCACGGGGCCTCTTAGCTTTCCAGCCGCCCGCAACTTGGGTACCTCGGCGGCGCGATTGTTGCGACGATTGACGGCGAAGGTCGCCTTTCCCACACTCCAAGTCAAACGACAGGGCGACAGGTTCTCGATAGCTTGACCAGCCACGGCGACCATTTTCCGTTCGAGCGTTTTGTCGTACTCCACCTTCCGTCGATGATGCTCTTCATCGAACAAGAAATATGCACGATGACCGACGACAGGCCCCGAGTGCGTATGGGTGGCACAAATGGCGATTGACTTTCGTGGCAACTGGTACTTGTCCGCAAGCTGCTCGCAAACGCGATTCGAGAGATCGCGGTAAGTGTTACTGACCTCGATCGTAATGAGCACGGCACGCGTGCTATTCGGCCCTTCCAGCGCGATGGCCTTCGTCCACAATTCGGTCATCTTGTCGGTGGCCGGTTTGTTGCGACTGGCGTAGCCCATCATCCACATCGGCTTTTCAGGCGTAATCTTGATTTCGGCGACACCGGCCTTCCAAACGTCGGCATCGACCTGCGGTGTCGCGGCTACGAGGAACGTCGCGCTGACTGCTAGAAGCGATGATCTAATCTGCATGGAATTGTCCCTTCGATTATTGCGGCCTACATCTGTATCATGCCCAACTCCCGTGGCTTACCAGATCGCCAAATGGAATTCTGGGGCATGAGTCTCCGCAATGGGATTTTCCGAATGCCCCCGGCTTGCCCGGGGGATTGTTACGGTAGTTGCTACACAAGCGGCACCTTACCCCGCCCCTTTCCGCGGCGGCGAAGCCGCCGCGGAAAGGGTAAAGGGGGAGTGTGACGCGGTCTCGTGTTGTAGCAACGAACGTGAGGCTCCCCCGGGCAAGCCGGGGGCATCCAACATGCCAGACCCTGATACGTTATCCTTCACCCGCATGATCCACAATGCAATTGGGCGCCATTCATCTTTCAATCTGAGCCGACCGCGCGAGGCAGGTTGAACATCTCCCGCAACAGATTCTGGGTTCGCGCGGCGTTGGTTCGCATGTAGTCAAGGGCGCCTGCGTTCGAGTCGTCGGGGAACATCCACAAAACCCAGTGCAGACGGATCTCGCGCAGTGGCTTTGGTGCTTCGCCGGGCGCAAAAGCTTGCTCGTCGGTCAGCGGCGCGGCGTCTGCGTCGATCATGGCGGTCAACGTCGGACGGTTGGGGTGGTAGTCCAGCTCCGCCCACTGCTCCGGCAGTACGAGCAACGCCCCTGGTCCCATGCCCTGGCCGAACGCTCGATCGCGGGCCGCGTCTCCCAGCAAGACCCAGGCGTTGTTCTGCTCGTCGATTTCCTTCAGCAGGCGACCGCCCCGGTCGAATCCCTTCGGATAACTGCGGAAGCGCACTTTCAATTGCCGAACCGGACTGTACGGCCGGGCCGTGAGTTGTTGGAACATTCCGCGGTGGTCCGGCAGCATGGCGAAGGCCAGTTCGATTTCTCCATACGGCGTGTCCCAAGTCACGTCGACACGCCCTCGGCCGTCCGGCTGTTCGACCTTCTCGATCCGCGACACTGCGAACTCCGTAGCGTTCACATCATCGAAGAACACCTCCATGTAGCCGTTGTAATACCACATGTGGGCTTTGGGCTTGTTGAACCCGATGCCAGGCAAGTATGGCGCCGCGATTCGGCGCGGGTCAGGCCCAAGGTTCGCCTTGGGATCGTTCACGGCGATATACTTAGCGCCGTAGGTGATCTGTGGGTTGGACAGTCTGAAACTAGAAGACAGGGCGAGGTGTCCTTTGTGGTCCTTGATGAACGATTGGGGCCGCTTGTTTAGTGGGGCCACGCTGACGGAAACGACCGCCTCCGAGGCATCGGGCTCGATGATGGGCGACCACTGACCGGCCGGCCAGTTCAATGGCGAGCGTTCGATTTGCAGTTGCTGGGCGGCGAGGGTTGGACCAATGGGTTCCTTGGCGGGTCTAACTTTGATTTGGCGCGAAACCGATACGCCCGTTACAGCATCGCACGCCGTGATCGTCCACTGGCCAGGCGTTGCGTTGAAGGGGATCGTGTGCTGGAGCGTTGCGCGACCTTCCCCGGCATGGACGTTGTGGCGATCAGCAAGCCGCGACCGCCCTTGCGGGTCAGTCAGCGTCACGTGAACGACATGTTGGCCGACGGGCGGCTGGCCCACGTTGATTTGTAGTCCGATGATCGCTTTCTGCCCCGCGACAAACGCGTCCGGGCAATCGATTTTCAGCCCTGTCACACGGTAGGGCAATAAGGCGAAAAGTCCCGGGCGACCTAGCTGGATCGTCAGCGGCACGTTTCGCACGTGGCCCACATACTTGCCACAGCGTACGTCATAGACGTGGTGCATCGAATCCAGTTCGAGCGTCGCAGGGTGGCTCGCCCAGCGTTGCGGGCCATGATGGAAGTAGGCGTCCGTCTGCTTGGCTTCGCCGCAACTGAAATTCGGCGGAGTCTGCCAGTAGTCCTGAATGATTCCGACCATCCGTACCCGATCGCCGCTCAAAGGGTACAGATAGGTCGTGGCTTCGGGGACATTCGTGCTGACGATACGTTCACGCGGCGCCGGCACGCCAGAGCGTTGCGTCAGCATGCTCACCAAGCGTCTGGCGGACGCAGCATCAGGAAAGAACGTCAGTGAGATGATGGCGCCGTCGCCGTGCGGTTTCACCAGCGCGGCCGGGGTCGCAAACAGACGCTGCACGAACTCGGGGCACTCGGCGGCCTTTGCTCGGGGCGTTTCCCCCAAGCGATCGAACGAAGCGATCAAGCTGGCTCCGTTGATTTTCAAGCTGTGCGCGCCTGCGGTGACGCCTGCCAACGCGATGGCCGCGGGTTGCTGGCTGGTCGAGTTCGTCCAAATCGCGTTCGCGGGTACACTTCGATGGCGTTTGACATCATCGTCGACGGCTGTCGCCTCGGTATCGGTCGGAAACTTCTGGTCGTAGTCGAAACCCAAGACACTGGCAATGTCCTGGTCGTCGCCGCGTACCATCGCAACAGGTGCCGTCACCACGACGAGGGCCCCGCGGTGGGCAAGCCTCTCTAACGTCGTCAATCGACTCGCGGGCAGGTGCGGATCGGCAGGACAGAACACCAGCTTGGCCCCCGCATCGTCTTCGATCCCGTCCCAACTGGCAAAACGGTAAGGGACGTTCATCTGGTTCAACGCTCGGGCCCAGATTTCCGCGCCCGAGCTGCCCTGCTGAAACAGAATCCGCACGCCGCCTTCATCCCGCCGCATCGCGATGATCTGTTCGGCAATGCCCTCGCCAAGACGCTTGACTTCCTCGCTCCACCATCGCGTTTCGTGGGTCGTTGTCAGGTCGTTATTCAGGATGGCAAACCTGCCGGCCGAATCGAAGTACGATACCCCGTTCATCCCTTCGAACAGCCACAGCCACGGCACGGTGCGGCTGTAAGGTTCATGGTCCAGCCGCGGCGCATAATGCGTCCAACAAGTGTAGACTCCATCGTCGCGCAAGAACGATCGATAGATGTCACGCTCGATGCCCAGCCAAAGGTTTGGCGTGTAGAGGTGATGTGGGCTGTACATCTCGCCGAAATCGCAGGCATTGAAGAAGCCGAGGGCGTCTTTCTTGGTACCGATCCACGTGCCGCAGAAGCCGACGCGCGACCTCGGATCATGACGGTGTATGATCCCGGCTCCGAGGTTTCGCCAGCCGGCGTAATCGTCCGTATTCGGCTCGTCGGCCAGCGAATACCCCAGCGGCGCGTACCGCGCGATTTGGCCGGCGTAGGCAGCGAGCGCTTCCTCGGACTTCGCCTGTGTGTAGGTCGCCATATTGGTGAACCGGTTCGGTGGAACGAGGATGTTGGTCGGCGCAATTCGCATGCCGGCACGGCTCATCCACCGCGCAAGGTCCGGACGTTTGCCGATGGGCGCCGTGGCGGTGATTCCAAGCTCGCGCAGCCGCGCGAAGCGATGCCGCTCGACCCCCGAACCCGTTTCGGTGGCCCAGGTTATCAAGTGAAATCGCTGCGGATCGACCGAGCGATCAAGCCGCAAGTGGATCGGTTCCCGCCGTTCGTCGCAAACGAGGCCGTCACGTAGACACAGAAGCCGGCAGCGATGCCAGACCGATTTACCCGTCCACGGCGGCAGTAGTACCTCGCCTTGCGTTGTCGTCGCCTTTGCCGCGGAGACCAGCCGATAATCAGAGTCGTACACCTGTACGATGACCACGTCGCCGGGCTCATGCCCTTCCGTCTTCCAGACAACGCGCACCGGGCTGCCCGGCTCGATCACGTCGGGTACGGATGTCTCAGTAAGAGATACAGGCGCGGCGACAGCGAACGTCGCTGCTCCGTAGTCAATCGTTCCGTGCTTGTCTACTAGTCGCCAACGCACTAGGTGTCCCACGCCACTGCGCGGTGTGAACGAAGCCACGAACTGCTCGGCCCCTCGCGCGACGGCTATTCTGCCCTCGTCGATCATGTCGCCGAATCGGTCATGAATCGCCCACTCCCAACTCAGGTCCAACTCCGCACGCGAGGCGAGTTGAACAGTCATCTCTGCAGTCTTGCCGAGTTCGATGACATTGGGCAGCGTCAGGTCTTCGACGCATGTCGATCCAGCGTCCGGAGATGCAACGGCGTTTCGGACGATGCGCCCTGCCAACGCATATGCCAGTTCGGGAGCGATATCGCTGTCGAAGTGCGGGTCTGGCCGTGGATGAAATGCGGTGAAGAAGGTCCAATGGAGGTCATAACCGTCCGCTAACGTCACATTGTTTGATTCTGATGAAAAACGAGTCACGCGGAAGGGACGCCTGAACGAGATCGCGTCGATCGGCAGGTTACGCGAAACGACGTCCGTGAGGTCTTCGGCCTGCGCTGGTGCGTCTTCAAGCCACGGCGGCTTGTCGATGTCTCGGCCGAAGATCACGAGGGGCATTCCGGCACGGTTTGCGTCGCGGAGGGCGTCGCAAGCCGCGGGTGGCAGGTCGCGCCACGGATTCTTGGCGGCGATAACGGTGACCGCGGGTCGCTTGGCCAGAGCATCCGTGAGGAATTCAATATCCCACTCATTCTTGTAAGCGTCACCCGTGGCCGGTACGACCGTCGCATCCAGATCGAATCGCTGAGCAAGCTCGTACGGCTCGCGCATGCCGTGATAGTTGACCAGGAACAGAACTCGATGACGACCGTCGCTGGCGTGATTCCCGAGCCAATCCCAGTGAGGCGTCTCGATCTCTTCACGGTAAGCGCGGGGCTGGGCCCACGTGACTTCGCCACACCAAGCGGCAAGGCAGATCACGGCGACGATGCCGATCTTGAGTCTAACGATCAGATTGGAGTCGACGGGCCGTCGGATCATGACTACCTCACGGATTCAACCATGGGTCCGGTGAACTAGCATCATGCTCGCCAGACGTTGATCAAGGAACACCGGGATACGCCACCACGCGAACCGATTTAGGGGCGAATGGTTTGATTTCGATATTGTTCTCGCCGGGCTTGACGTGCTCGGTGATGTCCAGGCGGTACGGTTTGCCGATGAAGCCGCCAGCGTATTGACCGTTGATTGTGATTGCGCCGGCACCCTCGGGTTGGATGTCATCGGCTTCCAGGAAGATTCTCAGACCGTCCTGCCGCCAGTCAGCCGGGAGCTTAAAACAGCCGATGAACGGATCCGCTTTGATGGGCGAAGCCGTCAAGGCATTCTTCCCGTCCACCTCGCCCCACGGGGCGCCGCCTACGGCTACGACTTCCTTGGCCATGCCCCATTCGCGATCGTCAAATTCGAGGTTCTTCCATCCGTCGACTTCATGTTCGGCGGCATTCCAGGTCTTGTCGATGCGGCCGGTGATCGACCTTCCATTGGCGAACGTGATTCGATAGTACCCGATCAGCCCCGCCGGGTTGGGCTGATCGGTCGCATTGGTCGCGGCGATTGCCAACACATTGTCTCCCGTCCGAAGCGCCGGTGCCAAATCCACCGTAACGGTTTGATGCCAACCGCCGCCGTCGCCGACCTGACGACCGTTGGCGTAGGCCATGAAGTAGTTGTCGGCCGCGACGTAGAACTTCGCCGCCGCAACGTCAGTGTCAGCCGGAAGCGTCAGTCGCTTGCGAAAGAATCGCGTGCCGGGCGCTGCGGTCTGATGCGCGTTCTGTTCCGGATACCACACCCACGAGCAGGCTTTCAGAGGCGACTCCTTCTTCTCCTTCACGGGCGGTTGATTCGGGGTGATCTTCTCGGGCGGCGTCGCAAGACGCGTCACGGCAATCGGTTCGCGAGCCGGCTGTAAGTCTGAATTGATTCGTGGCGCACGAGGAATCGCGTCGTGGCGAAACACGATCAGAACGCTTTCTAGAGGTTCAAGCGTCAGGTCGAATTCCGCGGTATTCTCGTCCACGCGGTCGAACGGGATCGAACATGTTTCGTTCCGCATCGCGTCCCAGCACTCGGGTTTGCCCTTGGCGTGGGCGCGCAAGCGGAATCGCTTGGCCGGTCCCTCGTGCTGCTGGTTGGCGATGAAGAAGACGTCGCGTCCCGCTTTCACTCGGTGCAAGACGTGCAACCAGTCGTCGGTTTCACCTTCCAGGACCTCCAGCGTTGGATGGACACCTGCGTCGACGGTCAGCACTTGTTGGATCTGCTCGGGCGTGGGCTGTTCGGGCAGGAAGTAGGACCGTCCACCATTGTCGTTTGTCCGGCAGACCTCAAGGCTCGGTTCGGTCGCGTTGCCCCAGATCGCTGTTCGCAGCGCGTGGATGTCCGCGCTGGTCTTTCCCAGGTTGGCCGACTTCGACGGCAGCAGCGCGTAGCCGATAACGACGCCTCCGGCTTCAAGAAACGCCCTGGCTTTCGCCAGCGTTTGGTGCGGGATCACTTCCGCGGCCGGAACGATCAGCACACGGTATTGCTCCTGATGCAAGTGCAACTGGGTTCCCGCGATCGTCACGTCGTTCTCGAACACGTCGTAGGGCATCCAGTCACAGTCGAACAACGCGTCCTGCAACGCGGTTGTCATGTTCTCCGGAGTGACCGCTTCGCCAACGTGGAAGCTGTTGCCCAGATAGAGCAGTGCGACGGGGCAAACGTGGCGGCCGCCGGAGAGCATCAGACTGAGCCGACTGGTGTAGTCTGCGTAAACTCGGTACAGCGGCCAGCGCGGTTCGTAGCCGTTGTTGTAGAAGTACGGCGGGCAGTCGCGATCGTACGGGCTACGTGGATTGAATGCGTGGGGGATGTGGAAGTTGATCCCGCTGGCGTGCATGTGATCCGTCCACCACTTGATCTCCGGGTAGGGCACATCCTGTCCGCGAGCCCCGAAGATCTCGACCATGGCCAGATCGTCGGCCTTGCCGTATACGTGGCTGATCGAACTGCCCAGCTTCGGCGTCTGGTAGGTATTGTCGTCCTTCTGCCCTGGGACGAATTGTCTACCGATCGCGTCGATCGCGCCCATTTCCGAATACTTCTGCACCTGGAACATGTTACCGGCGCATTTCTCGGGAGCCAGGTACTCCCTTCGATGCTCCAACCAATGACCAATCGAACGCACGTTGTGTTCGCGGCACCATTGGGTCAATCCGCCGTAGAGCGTTCGGCCCCACGTCTCGGCAAATGCATCCTGGTATTGGTACTTCGCCGCCACTTGCTGGTCGTCGTCAGCAAGCTTGAACTTCCAGGCGACCAGGGCCTTCTTCCAGTCGACGCCACGTTCTTTCAGCATGGGAATCACCTCGGTGCCCCAATCGCCGAACGTTTCCGGTTCGTCGTAGAAGTAGCCCACGATCGTCTTGCCAAACTCGTCGGCAAAATGATCGTAGTGCGGCTGATAGACCGTTTGGATGTACCAGTCGACGGCGTCACGGCTTGCCCCGTCCACAAGCAAGTGGCCTCGACGCCCTTCGCTGTATCGCCATGTGAACGTCATCAACCTCCAATTCCCTGCGGGAACATCCCAGCGGAGCCGTCCGCCGTCGAGCTTCCCGGTCAGATCGACGAGGCTGTTGCCATCGACTCCGTCGCCGACTGCTTTGCCAGCGAGAACAGCGATCAACTTCTCGGACCCCATTTCCAGCCACACGGGTCTTGGACCCGCGAGATCCGTGGCAGCCGCGTCCATGTACTTGCTGCCGTACCGTTGCGGGACGTTCCCACCTACCTCGCCGCTGGGCCACCAGCGTTCGTCGAAGATCCACATCTTCAGGTTGCGCTTTTTTGCCGCCTGGAGGCAAATGTCCAAGTCGCGATACCAGCCAGGGCCCAGCCAGTCGTTATGCGGGCGTGATTCGGCCGTGAAGCAACCATTGCCGCCTTCGACGACCTTGTCCAGGTACATCTCCAGCCGCTCCTGGTTCTCGTCCCCGTGCAGCCAGAAAAGCGGCCCCGTAAGACGACGAGCTTCCATCGGCAAGGTGCGGAACTGCTTTTCCATGTGAGCCGTATCTGCCCGCTCGTCGGCGTTTGCCGTGCCGACAGGGATGACTGAAGCTAGTACCGTGAACAAGAATGCAAACAGTAGCGTCGTTCGATGCTTCGTCACTTGTTGGCTCCTGTGGTTCTCTTTGCCGGCGCGCGGGATTGTGAAAACAAACTAGCGTTCCGTGATATCTGTGAATAGATTGGCCGAGTTCGATCCGCCGTAGCCGTAGTGCGTGATCGCATCGACTGGTCCGGTAATCCGAGACGCCAGTTTCTGGCCTGATGTCTCGAAGGTTACAGTTTGGTTTTCGCAATCTACGGTCACGGTCACTTGATACATGGCCTTTCTATCGAAACGGATCTTCTCCTCAACATGCTCGACCTGGCTGCCGGTGATCATCATGCTGCCTCTGCCACCGTAATAGAGCCGGCATTCGATGAGATCCTCTGGCGTATTGCCCTTCCCGCATACGAAGGAGGCGTTGCCGTGGCGTCCCTCGCCTGGCGCTCCTACCGCCCGTTTCACGAAGAAATCGAAGACTGCTTTCTGCAGGGGTCTGGTGGACTCACGCACCGCGTATCCGGCGGTGGCGTCTTTCGTGCTGAATAGCACAGCGGAACCGGTTGGATTCACCGTGCCGTTGATAAGGTGGAACTTCTGGATGTCAATCTTCTTGCCCGAACCGGAAGTGAATACGTCCTCGGTCTGTTCGATTTCCGCAAGAAGCTCCTCCGCTTGATTCTTCCACGACGCAGTAACCGCAGCAGGTCGGTACTGCTCGATCGCGGGCAAATGGTACAGGCCAAGCGAGGCAAACATCGGGTAGTTGCACACGCATCCATGTCCCAGCATCGGCGCGGTCATGACGCCGCAGGCCGGTATGAAACTGGTCGTGCATCCCGATCGTACGGAGTTCAGTCCGATTATCCGGTTGCTGTCGATGTCGTAGAACTCGGTCGCTGCGTCCCGATATACCAGCAGATGGTTATTGCCGATGATCCGAGCACACGTGCGTGGACGCGGAATGCCTGTTGTATCGCCCACTTCCTCGCCCGTGCGAATGTCGAACAGGTAGCCGTGGCAGCCCTTGTAGTCCGACAGCAGCAGGTAATCGTCCGTCACAGCAGGCGGATAGATCCGCTGGACGTCACCCGTCACGACATTGGCCTTGGACCACACCGGTGAACCATCGGCGGCTTGAAAGACGTGGATGGACTTTCGGTTGACCGCCAAGACGATCAACCCGTGCTTTGCGTTGTATGACAGCGCGGGAATGATGGGGCGGAGCCAAAGCCGTGTATGGGTGACACTGTGTTTGGGGACTGGGGTGTAGGCCAGCGGCTTCTCCCAGATGATCGCACCGTTTTCCGGATTGATCGCAAACAGCCGACCGGATCTTTCCCCGTCGGCGCCTCCGCCCATTCTCGGCACGTCGCAGTCCAGACCGTACAACGCATCGTCGCCCAGGGCGTAAGTGGTCGCCTGCTGCGTGCTTGGACGCGTCCAACATACTTCGCCCGAATGGCGATCGACCGCGACCAAGCTCTGCCCGAGCATCGCCAGGAGCAAGTCGTTCCACAGCCTGACTTCGGTCCATTCGGGTGCTCCTTGAATCTCCGCCCGATGCCCATGGTATGTCAACGTCTGCGGGGAGCCGATCGCTGCCACTGCTTGCTCTCTGAATTCCGGCGGGATCTCAAAGACCTTTTGCCCCTCGCCTGTCGCTGCGTCATACGCATGGATCGTCTTTCCGGTAACGGTATACACCCAGTCCTCGGCGGCCACGCAATTGCGTTCAGTCGGTCGTCCGTACACGCGGCTGTCGAAGTTTCTGGTTTGAATCCACGGCGTCATCGGCATCTCGGCTTTCCATAGGTAATCGCCCGTGTAGATGTCGACGGCGTGGAGGAACTGGCCGGTGATGATGAACATTCGCCCGCGGGTCACCAGCGGATACGGATGTCGCTCGTGCTGGAAATGCGAAGCGGGTGTGAAATACCGGTCGATGTCGCCCGAGTACCAAAGGACGCCAAGCGGCCATTTCACCAAACGATCGGAATTCGCAAAGCAATTGTCCGGCCCGCCCGGTTCGTGTGTCCAGTCGTCGGCGCCTGCGGGTGGAGCTTCGCGGCGGACCGTCACGCCTTCTGGTTCGAGTTCCATCGCGTATCCAGTCCGTGCCGCCAGAAGCCGCTTCAGCAGATCGGTGTGGTCTTGCATGCCCGACAGACGCAACGCTCCTGTGTACGGTCGCAGTGCGTCGAGTGCGATCGATAACGCCCGTTCCGGCGAGCCGAAACCGTCCAGTGATTCGACGACAACGAGATTCGCCCAGTAGGGTGTTAATTGGATCTTGGCGAGATCGCTCTCGATCACCTGCACTTGGTGGCCGCACATGCCTTCTTGTGACAAGGTGGCTTTGGCCTTGGCTGCTCTGTCCGCATCGGGTTCGAGCACAATCACTCGGTAATGACTGTCGTTGGCTAGCGTCTTAGCGCGAGTTCCATTGTCGAATCCGAAAAGCAAGGCGTACCCGTTCCGCTGAGACTTGGAGCGCGTCGAGAGAATCGGCGGCGAGGCGGTTTCGACCGTACGATGGCCCTCCGAGGCCGTCGTGCCTGGGTTTTCGACGGCCTCGGAGGGCCATCGTACATGATTCCGCGACTCGGTCGCAGCCTTGCCGTCCCGGCCATTGCCGTCGCCGAAGCAATACACGTTGCCGTTGTGTGTGACGACAACCAACTTTCGGTCTGCGACCAGTGCTTCGACCGGCCTGCCTTCGATCTTCGCCTGCCACGTGATGCGAGCTTCTTCTCCTCGTTTCGGAACGGCAATGGCGGCGATCGTGTCCTGGCCCCCCGCGAATAGCCGGTCTCCGGCCTTGATCAACACGCGAAGCGGCGACTTCAGCTCCCATAGGATGGGGAACTCCAACCTGGGCATAGTCACCTCGCGCCCGCCGTAAGATATGTGTTTGTGCTCGACGCTCTGCCATTGCGGCTTGGTCAGATCCCGAGCCACAATGCGGTCGTAATCGGGGAACGCCACGTGAGTGTGCCCGCGCGGTACGAGGTACTTCAATTCACCTACGAACTCGGACGCGTACGCCGTCGTTTTGGTCAGCACGGGTTCCGTGTACCAATTCTCGGGATGCAGGATGTAGGTGTCGGCTCTGAGGAACGGGCGATTCTTGATAACATGCAACTCGTTCTCAGGTGGCTGTTTTGACCAGAAGATCGCCGATTTCGCGTCCTCCAACTCGGCCGGCAGTTCGGGCATGGCGTCCGGTCGTGTGCCGAACCAGCTTCCGCCCTGAACCCAATACTGATTGACTCCCGAGAGATACCACGTTCCCCGCGGCGGATTGTGCTTCACGTAGAAACAAGTATAGGGCTCCATCGCGCCGGTATCCGGATCAAACCAGGCTGCCAGCGAACGGCCGCTGGGCACGGCGAATTTGCCGTCGATGATTGCCAGATATCCCTGCGGAGGCAGACTCAGGTCGTACGGCTTCCCGTGATCGCTCATACCGTCCTTGACGTACGACATGCTGTCGCTTCGCCATATGACATTGCCGGTTTCTGCGTCCACAGCACAGACGAAGACGCCCTCTTCCGGCCAAATGCCGGCACCGAAATAGACGACGCCATTGCATGTCACCGGCGCCCCACGCACCGGCCACCGAGAACACAGCCTTCCGCCCGCCAACATGCGGCAGTCCGGATGTGTTTCCGGGGCTCCGCGTACCTTCCACAACAACTTGCCGTCGGTGGCTGACACGCAGTGCAGGTAGCCGTCGTCCGCGCCGAAGTAGAGCCTGCCGTCGAGGTACACGGGTGCGAGGCGCACGGGACCCTCGGTCACGTAACGCCACTTGACGGCGCCGGTGACGATATCGCACGCCATGACCTGATCAGTCACATTCGAGGGAATGAATACTAGCCCTTCGGCCGCGACCGGCGCGTAGGTCACGTCGGCGCACATTCGATACTGGTGGTCGTATGCCGGATCCGGATGGGGCAATGTTTTGCTCCACAACAGTACCGCATCGACGGGACCGGTTTGCTCGGTTGCTCCGGAACGGTTGGCATCATATCGCCACTGCGGCCAATCCTGTGCGCCGACGGTCGAGATGAACGACATCGTCGCGATGATGAAGAGAAGATGGATCGTCCGCGTGATCACCGCGCCGAGCTCTTGCCGGATCGGGAAAACGTGGCCCGAGGGCGTCGGGGGTTGGCAAGGTTCTTTCATGGTATTCTCAAAGTGTTGTGGGGCTGCCGGCGAGGAATGGCACATTTGTTCGTTTAACCCCGAGCCGGAGGCGACGGCCGTGGTCCACCCACAACAACCGTCGCCTCCGGCTCGGGGTTAAACGGGTCACTTTTCCGGTTCGTACAGGGCGGCACAATCGTCCAACGGCCGGATCCAGACGTTGCGGAAGCGGACTGGGCTGTCGTGGTCCTGCAGGAACACGGGGCCGGTCATGGTCTTCTTTTGTTGTTCCCAGATTCTCTGCAAGTACGGTGTGGTCCCGTAGCGATACGGATGATACTTCGATTTGGGCTCGCCAAACGTCGCGTTGTCTTGCACTTTTTTTCCGTTCAGCCAAGCCGTGATTGAACCTTCCTCAACGATTTCACCACTATCATCCCGACGCGGCGCGCGGTATCGAATGTCGCACACCTGCCACTCGCCCGGCTTCCGGCACGCGTTCACCAGTGGTTTCGAGAAACCATAGATGGCACCCGCGTCTCCCATTTCGATCTTCTTCTTCCCGAACGAGTTGAAGATCTGCAATTCATAGTTGCCGTGAACATAGACGCCGCTGTTTCCACTGGTTGTCTCGGGTAGCATGAATTCGACGTGGATATCGGCATCGCGGAAATGCAGCTTGGATACCAGGTGGTTGCTCCGCCCCTGACCACGAGTCGAGACCAATGTGCCGTCTTCGACGGGCCAGTTGATCTCGCCGCCTTCCATACTCAGGAACAAATCCGCACCCTGGCCATCGAACAGCACAACCGCGTCTTTCGGCGGTGGGACCGGCAGGCTCGACTGCTGCGGGGCGAATTCATCCCCGCCTTCTTTCCCTGGCTGTTCGGCGTCCGGCTCCTGGACGGCCATCGCAGAGCCCATTGAGTTCAGGATGGTCAGTCCGGCAATTGCCAAGATGGCAGCGTGAGAGAGAATGTGCAGCAAAGACCGGAGGGTAGGCATGCTTCACCAATCCATTTGCTATAGTGAGGACCGAGAGAGTCGGACCGACAATGTGACTGGTCCGCTCGCATAACTCCCGCGATTGTTGCGGCTGGATCGTTTGACTGCAAGCGGCGAACGTACGTGGGGCACGATTCCATCGTGCCGAGGCACGTTGGAAACGTGCCCCACAAAATGCATCCTTCGCTATCGTGCCCTGGCATAGTGGACCTTATTCCACGTAGGATAAGGGGAACGCTCGCAGCCAGAATACGAGACACCAAGAAAGGACTGCTGCCGTCATGGACATTTCGCCTTCGGTATACGAACACGCAGCGTTCCTGATCGACCGCACACCGTGGGAGGCTTCGCGCGATGGCGATCTGATCTTCGAGGCCCACGCGGAGGCTTATCGCACGTACCGCCAGACGCCGGTGATGCCCGGCATCGACATCTACAATCTGGAGGCCGAAGCGTACGGCGGCGTGATCGACAAGCCGGACGGCATAGGCATTCCTGCGATTTCCAAACCGATTTTCCACTCGGCGCACGAATTGACCCAGTTGAAACCGCTGGACCCGAAACGCGACGGGCGGATTCCGGTTATCATCGACGTGGCGCGGCGGCTCGCGGCCGAATTCCCCGAGGCGGTGATCCGCGTGCCGGTCAGCGGCCCTTTCTCGATTGCCAGCAACCTGGTCGGCTTCGAGACGCTGCTGCTGAACGTGGCGACCGAACCGGATCGTGTGGCCACGTCGCTGATGCACCTGGTCGACGGCCAGGTGG
>JADHUC010000072.1 GCA_016784735.1 Pirellulaceae bacterium
CCCTTCCAGTTCCGCGCTTGCGGGATCCGCTCGCGCGAGCCGTTACGAAGAGAGTTGTGTTCGGCGAGGTGGGCGATGCTACAATAGTCACCGTCACGAAATATCGGCCCCAACTACGCTGGAAAAGTCCGCGACATAGACGTCAAGACGCTCAAGCAAGTGGGAGAAATGATCGATGCTGCTTCTACTCAGGAGTGACGACACGCTACTTCGGCAGGAAAGAAGAACGCGAGGCGGTGGGCCAACGCGATCCGGTCCTCGATGAGTTTCTCCAGAAGACCTCGGGCAAGCCCAACGCCACCATGGATACGCCCTGGGAACGACCCAACGAGGACACCGTGTTCGACAACTGACGCAGCCTCCAAAGATGGCGGTGATTCTTCCAAGAATGGTGGTGTGGTTCAAGCGGTTCACTCGTACAATTCATACTCATCCCTGCCAGTTCCTCGCAAGCGTTCGGACCCCACCAGAGACGTCCCATGATCCTTCGCTGCCGAACTCGATCGCTCGATGCCGGGTTTCTTGTGCTGTTCGTTGCGTTGTTCTCGAACGTGAGCCACGGAGCCCAGCCTGCCCCGGAGGAGTCAGCCGTCAAGCCTGCCCGCAAGAACGTGAAACTGCCTGGCTTGGTGATCAACTTCCAGGAGCGGTGTGTCGACCTGGAAGGTTCCATTTGTCTCGACGAGGGGATGTTGGAGCTGATCGCTTGCACGAAGCAGACCAAGGAGCACGAGTCGATTGTCGTGGTTCATGCCAGGCCGATGCACATCCACACGGCACTGCTGCTACTTGGCGCTCAGTCCGGCAATCCCGCGATGCGCCGTCCGATCGGCGAGGGAGGCACGCGATGGGTCGACATTCCGCCCCGGGGCGATCCAGTGGACATTTACCTGGTCTTCAGCAATAAGCACGGAAAGGCAGTCGAGCGCCCGATCAGCGATTTCGTGACTCGTTCTGAAAAGGACCCTGATGGACTGTTCGGCGCGCTGGAAGGTGATGCGCATGAGGTTGACAAGGACAACAGGGAAAAGTTCCCAAAGACCTTTCTCTTTGCTGGATCCCTTCTCGTCGGAGACGGGCCGGGTGCGCGCACCTACTTGGCCGACCGGAGTGGCAGCGTGATTTCCATCGCAACTTTCGGGGACGAATTGCTCTGTCTGCCAGGCGTGCATGCGAAAGCCAACGACACATTGATGTGGCAGATCGACGCCATGCATCTACCCGAAGTTGGCTCGAAGGTCACACTTCGTCTCCGCCCGCAAAACAAGCCCTCCGCAAAGACGGACGAAGCGGAGAAGCAACAACCGAAGGACGGCTGTGAAAAGGACCAGAAATAAGGCGAGCGGCAGATGAGTTCATACCCACCGAAGCGGAAGTCGCCAAGACTTTCGGCTGGCCACCGAAACTCTTGTCGAGTTTCGCTACGGGCAGATCTTCTAACGGCCGCGGTTCCCACATCGCAGAGGAATTAGCCACGTCACTTCATTGAGGAAGAGTCACATCATGAAATGGAATCAGATGATCAGCTTGTTTCTGGCAACGGCTTGCTTGTGGGCAGGCGGCTATGCTGCGGCCACAGAGAACTCCTTCTACGAGGAGCCGCCCCTGTTCTCCACCGCGCCGAGTCCGGAGAAGTCACTGCAAACCATCACTCGCTTCGGCCCGGTCGGGATGGGGATCGACTTGATCCAGCCGGCCTTCACCATGCAGATCCACAACATCGAGGAAGGCTCTCCGGCAGTCGCCACCGGCAAGCTCAAGGCGGGGCAGATCATCGAGTCGATCAACGGCCAGAAACTGGCGGATACCGCAACGACTTCTACCCGTTCGTACGGGCAGAACTCAAAGAGTACGATCCCGTGCTGCATGATCTGCTGGAAGAAATCTGGGGCCCGATGAATTAACTTCACGATCCAACTCGAAGGAACCAACTAATGATGATGACAGGCAATAGAATCACCACCGTATTGGCTCTGGTCGCCCTGGCGGTAACAGGATTCGGCTCCACCTTCGCGGCCAAGGGGAAACCGCTCAAGGTCTACATCCTGGCCGGGCAGTCGAATATGGAGGGACAGGCCAAGATCGAGACGTTCGACTATATCGGCGACGACCCGGCCACCGCTCCCCTGCTCAAGGAAATGCTTGGCGCCGATGGCAAGCCGCGCGTCTGCGAGAAAGCGTGGATCTCGTACCTGACCGGGTCTCCCGACAGGGACATGCTGGGCGAGGGGTTCGGCAAGCTGACGGCCGGGTACGGGAGTCGCAGCAATCCGACTGAAGACGGCGGCAAGATCGGCCCGGAGTTCACCTTCGGCCTCGTCATGGAAAAGGCATACGATGGTCCGATCCTGATCATCAAGACCGCGTGGGGCGGCAAGAGCCTGAACACAGACTTCCGCCCGCCCAGTGCCGGGCCGTACGAGTTCAACGAGGCGCAGTTGGAGGGCCTCAAGAAACAAGGCAAGGACATCGCCCAGGTCAAGGCCGACAAGGCGAAGGCCACGGGCCGGTACTACCGGCTGATGATCGATCACGTCAAGAAGGTGCTGGCCGATCCCAAGCGCGTCGTGCCGGACTACGATCTCAAGGCCGGCTACGAGATCGCCGGTTTCGTCTGGTTCCAGGGCTGGAACGACATGTGTGACGGTCATACCTATCCGGAACGCGACAAGCCGGGCGGGTTCGACGAATACTCGGAGCTGATGTCGCACTTTATCCGCGACGTGCGAAAAGAACTGTCAGCGCCAAAGCTGCCGTTCGTAATTGGCGTCATCGGCGTCGACGGCGAGGAGGCCACCGGCGCGATCGCCCACCTGCGCCCGGCCATGGCGGCCCCGGCGTCCAGCCCGGAATTCAAGGGCAACGTCGCCGCCGTGGAAACGGCACCGTTCTGGGATGACGCCATGGAGGCGCTGCTGCCCACGAAGGCAGAGATCAATCGGCGATTCAATGCCGCCTACCTGCTGACCGAGGAAGGCGTCATCGAAAACCCCGAGGCGTCCGGCCCCGGCTGGGAACCGATCGGTACCCCGCGGCCGGCCGATCGCGTTTGGCGTTTCATGTCGTTCGACCCGCAGAAGAAAGAAGACCAACTGCCAAAGACCGAGAAGAAGCGTTTTCGCAATGTGATGCTCCCCGCCGGACTGGAACATTGGCATACGCCCGATTTCGACGACAGCAAGTGGAACAGCGGCACGGCGCCGATCGGCAAGGGCGACTGGCGGCATCGCGACATTGGAAAGGCGACCGTCCAGTCCAAATCCGAATGGGGCGACGGCGAGTTCCTGCTGATGCGGTCGACCTTCCAACTCGACAAGCTGGACTACGAGGCCTACCGCCTGAGTATCCTGGCGCGTCAGGGCTTCGATATCTACCTGAACGGTCACAAAATCCACACCTACATCTGGTGGAAAGACGAACCATTCTACCGACCCATTGTCCTCGAGCCCCAGCACGTCAAGCATCTTCGCAAGGGCGTCAATGTGCTGGCGGCCTACGCCAATGTGGAATACGACCGGCGAACACAGGAGCCCCACGCGTCCATCGATATGATGATCGAGGGGATCACCAAAGAGGGCCTGGCGAACATCAACAGCCAGGAATATACCCTGAAACAAATGGATAAGATCTGTACCCGTCAAGAGCAGAAGATCATCGCAGGGGCTTCCAACGCCGGCTACCACTACCTGGGTAGCGGCAAAATCATGGCCCAGATCGGCAAGGCCTTTGCGGAAGCGATACTGAACATGGAGAAACAACAATGAGCCGACCAAACCAGAAAGATCGAAGATTTGTCATATCGCTTTCGACCCTGGCACTGCTGCTGGTTTCGTTCGCCTGCTATGGAGCGGAAAGCGACTACTACACCGAGGAGCAAATCTACCGATCACGCCCGGAGCCGAATCGCGAGATGCCCTTCGGCCACATCGGCGTGACGGGCGTGATGGTGCGGGTGTACCAGGGCGTGACCATCAAGGTCGAGAAGGCCGTGCCCGGCTCGCCCGCCGATGGCAAATTCAAGAAGGGCGAAACCATCACCGGAATCAATGGGGTCTCGCTGAAGGGCAGGAACCCGTTCGTGACACTGGGCAACGCGCTCACCGACGCCGAGGCCACCGACGGCCAGATGATCTTCGACGTCGCCTCCGCAGAGGGTACATCGAAGAGAAAGGAATCCGTTCGCATCCCCGTGCTGGGTTCCTACAGCAAGACTTGGCCGCTTGACTGCGACAAGTCGAAGAAGATCATCGAGCAGGCAGCCGAGTTCTTCGCGGACAGGAGCAAGTTCGGAACCCGGTACGACGAGCGCGGCATCCCGGCTGCCCTGGCGTGCCTGTTCCTGCTCTCGACCGGCGATGACAAGTACGTACCGCCAGTCAAGGCGTACTTCGACAACTTCCCCGAGGATGTGAAGGCGATCGGCGATCACACCTGGAACAATGGCTACAACGGCATCGCGTGCGGCGAGTATTACCTGCGCACCGGGGACGAATCGGTGCTGCCGATACTGCAGTATTACTGCGACGACGCAAAGCACCGCCAGAAGTTTGGGCGCGGCTGGGTACACTGGGGCACGGGCGTCAGTCCCGGGTACGTTGCCAGCGGCCTGATGAACCCGGCCGGGGCGCAGGTGCTGACGACGTTGCTCCTGGGCAAGGAGTGCGGCGTCCTTGTCGATGACGACACGTTGCTCGGCTCGCTGGAGTACTTCTACCGCTTCGCCGGTCGCGGCACGGTGCCCTACGGCGATCATCGTGGCGAAGGCGGTCTGGGATCCAACGGCAAGGACGGCATGATCGCCGCGGCCATGCAGATCGCCGCGGGCTCGCAGGGCGATGTTACGATCTACGAGATGGCTCGCCAGTATCTCGGCATGTCGATGCTCACCAGCTACCCCTTGCTCGTGCAGGGGCACGGCGACGAGGGGCGCGGCGACGGCATCTGGCGCAGCATCGTCACGTCCTACTCGCTGAGGGACCGTCCCGACCAGTACCGCACAGCGATGGATCGTCTCACCTGGTGGCACGATCTGAGTCGCGAGCCGGGCGGCAGCATCGGAATCGCGACACTCGCGTGGCAGAACGGGATCATCGGCTCGTCCGGTCCCGGCGTCGGCCTGTCCTACACCGCGCCGCTGAAAACGCTGCGCATTACCGGCGCGCCACGCACGAAGTACTCGAAGGACTACACGCTGCCCGCGAACATCTGGGGCACGCAGGCCGACAGGGCGTTTCTCTCGATCGACCACAATCCGAAGTACTACGACTACGGAGGCGACGAACCCACGCATGTCCCCTTCTGGGCGCTTGGAGGGGCATACCACCGACCGAAGACGGATCTCGAGAGCGTCCCTCGCGAGGTGATGCTCAAGAACGTGTATCACAGACGCTACATGATTCGCGCGCAGGCGGCCAAGGCGCTGCTCGCGGTCGGGGCGTTTGATGAACTCGAGAAGCTGCTGCGCGACCCGGACCCGCGCGTGCGTCGTACCGGGCTCGACGGCCTGATTGACTACAACTACTGGTTCGCGATCGGTCGCCAACCGATCTCGGCCGAGCAGTTCTCGCCCGCGATGCTCGATGCCATCAAGAAGATGCTTTCCGATCCCAACGAGTCGTGGTGGGTGGTCGATGGCGCGCTGATGGCGCTGAAGCTCGCACCGGCCAGCGACATCCAGGCCTGCAGGTCGCTCATC
Source organism: Pirellulaceae bacterium (assembly GCA_016784735.1). Lineage (GTDB taxonomy): Bacteria > Planctomycetota > Planctomycetia > Pirellulales > Pirellulaceae > JADHUC01. Next base: position 5,696 of record JADHUC010000072.1, read on the forward strand.
ATGCCCTGGACCAAGCACTCGGACTGGTGGCTGCGTGAGTCCTCCTTCATGGCCCTGTCCGGGCTGGATAAGGACGACGCCCTCTACCTGGAGATCCTGCCGACGCTGCTGACGATGGTCACCGAAGAATACCACACCCAGCCGCGGTCGAGGATGTTGGGCCACCTGAAGGGCGCCCTGAAAAGCAAGCAGCGGACGAGCCCGGCTGGCGAGCTGATCCTGACGGGGCTCCAAGATGCCGTGAGTTCGAGCGAGATCAAGACCGGCATCCGTTCCCCCGAGGGCGCGTACAACGTCTTTGAGGTGGCCAAGGCGTGCCTGCAGGACGATCCCACAACCGCCGTCGCGGTCGCGCAGATGATCCAGCAGCGGTTCAACCAGTTCGCCACCGGCAGCCTCATCCAACTCGTGGCGACACCGAACTCGAACCGCGACGGCAGGCCCTACGGCCTCTACACCACGATCGACCAGCAGTCTCCCCAGCAGCGTGAAGAGCTGACCGACATCCTGTTCAACGCGTACCGGCAGGAACTCATCAACCGTATGACCGCCGAGAATGCCAACGAGAACCAGCCGTTGGTGGACACGATCATCGACCTGACCAAGCTCCGCAAGCCCGTCGCCGGCTGGCAGCCGGTCGGCGCCCCGAAACTCGAGGACCGCATCTGGCGCTTCATGTCGTTCGATCCGCAGGTCGAAAACGACAGGATGCATCCGCGCGAGAAGAAACGCTTCCGGAGAGTACAGTTGCCCGATGAACTCGAGAGCTGGTACGAGGTCAACTACGATGACAGCCAATGGGAAAGGGGCCGCGCGCCCATCGGCGTCGGCGTCCACGAGGCGAGGCGGGTATCCTTCAAGAACAACTCAGACTGGGGTAAGGGCGAGTTCATCGTGATGCGCACGACCTTCGAGTTGGACGCCGTGGAATGCGACTCGTACCGCCTGAGCATCCTGGCGAAGCAAGGCTTCGACGTGTACCTGAACGGCCACAAGATTCACACGTACGTTTGGTGGAAGGACATGCCACACTATCGACCGATCGTGCTGGAGGGCAGCCATAGCAAGCACTTGAAGACGGGCACCAACGTTCTGGCGGCCTACGGCAACGTCGAGTACGACAAGAAGTCGCACACGCCTGCGGGGCAGATGGACCTTTTCATCGAAGGTCTGAAGATGTCGGACCTGAAGTAGACTTGTTCCTGGCCGAGCACGACGCAAAGCACAGCTATGAAGCTACCAGAAAGAACTCCATGAAGAGTAACTCATGGAACGCATCAAGAGGAAAGCAGAATGATGAGACAACAACCTGTTTCCCGCCAAGCGTATAGACAACGATATTTCCCTACCATCGTAGGACTGCTATTTGGAGCGGCATCGATCCTTTTTGTCGTGAGCAGCGCTTTCGCCCAATACGCGGATTGGAAACATACGGGTTCGATCTACATCCTGACTACACCCGAGGGCGCGAACCTTCCGGCATCTGCTTCAGTGAAGGGCTTTCCGTTGCTCGTCCGCTTACACTGCGACCACTTCCGTTTTGCCGAGGCTGAGGAGGGAGGGAGTGACATGAGATTCTCAGCGGGAGGGAAGCCACTATCCTACGAGATCGAAGAGTGGGATAAGGAGGCAGGCGCGGCAAGCATCTGGGTGAGGATTCCATTGATCAAGGGGAACGACCGCCAGGAGATTAAGATCCATTGGGGCAAAGCCGGCTCCCCAAGTGCGTCGGACGGCAAGGCCGTTTTCAACGCTTCCAATGGATACATTGGCGTGTGGCACCTTGGTCGTGATGTGCAGGATGTGGCGGGGAACCTGGATTCCGAAGACAAGGGAACGACGGAAGCGAAGGGTAGGATCGGCGGCGCGCGGTATTTTCCTGGGCAGAAGGGGGTGTTCTGCGGTACGGACATCCAGGCGCTTCCATCGGGCGGGGCGCCGCACAGCACGCAGGCCTGGTTCCGGTCGGACAAGTCCAACGGGCGGATCGTTTGCTGGGGAAACGAGGCACGGGCGGGCAAGGTGACCATGAACTACCGGAGCCCGCCTCGGATCCGGATGGATTGCTATTTCTCCAATGGGGACGTCCGGGCGGAGATTCCTGGCCGGGCCAAGGGCTGGACTCACGCCGTCCACACTTTCGAAGACGGGCAGTCCCTCCTGTACATCAACGGCCAAAAGCGGGGCGAGGGTAATCCCGCACACACTCAGATGACCATCGAGCGGCCGGCCCGACTGTGGATCGGCGGATGGTACAACAACTACGACTACGTGGGCGATATCGATGAGGTGCGCATCTCCGGTGTGGCCCGTTCCGCCGACTGGGTGCGGCTGGAATATGAAAACCAGAAGCCGATGCAGACATTGGTGGGCCCGGTGGTTCAGGATGGCGACGAGTTCTCTCTATCGCCCAGCCGCGTGGAGATGAACGAGGGCGAAACCGTGGACCTCGCGGCCAGGGCGGGTGGCGCGCAAAAGACCTACTGGTCCGTGGTTCACGGTGATGGAGAATCCGTGATCGCCACAGACCGGTTCAACATCTCCTTTGATGCAGGACGGGTAACCGGAGACCGGGCATTCACGGTCCGTTTTGATGCCGTTTGCGCTGACGGCGTTCGATCGATTGCAGTCCCCGTCACGGTCAAGGAGACGATTCCCGAGCCCGAATTTGCCCTCATCGCCCCGGCAAACTGGGATGGGCGCGAGACCATTGAGATTCAGCCGGAGATCAGGAATCTGGAAGCGATGCAGAATGCGGGCGTCGGTGAACTTGATTACCGTTGGGAGGTTTCCGGGCTGGCGACGATCAAGGACGAGGAGCCTGGAAAACTGGTACTCAGCCGTGCCCAGAACAGCGGTACGATGACCGTGAAACTCTCGTTGACAAACGGGGGCGACGCCGTCGTGGCCTCGGCGGATGTCGTCGTTCAGCAGCCGGAGACGGACGCCTGGGTCCCCTGGGTTCCCGGCAACAAAGAAATGCCGGTAGAAGGGCAGTTTTACGCACGCGACGATAGCGGCAAAGGCACCCTGCACTGTAAGGGTGTGTTGGAGGAAAAGGCCGAAGAGGCTTTTCTGCGAGTATTCGCCGATGAGAAGAAGTACGCGGAAGAAAGCAAGTCGCCAGGGACGGGCCGTTGTTACTCCTTCGCCATCAAGCTAGAGCCGGCCCTGGTCGAATACCAAATTGAGTTTGGGACCAGGACTGCGGGCGCGGAAGCGGTTTTGCACCGGGCGGGCGATATCGTCTGTGGTGATGCCTACCTGATCGATGGCCAATCGAACGCGCTGGCAACCGACACTCGCGAGGAATCTCCGCGCGTTACGAACGAGTGGGTCCGCAGCTATGGTCGTCCGCGGTTCTTCAAAGAGGGTGAGCAGGAGAACCTCTGGTGTAAACCGGTATGGAAAGCGCAGCAGGAACACCTGGCGGAATTGGGGTGGTGGGGCATGGAGTTGGCCAAGCGACTGGTGGAGAGCCAGAAGGTTCCCATATTCATCGTCAATGGAGCACGCGGTGGAACCAGGATCGACCAGCACCAGCGTAACGACGAGAACCCGACAGATCTCGAAACGATTTACGGTCGCATGCTCTGGCGGGTGAAGCAGGCGCGCTTGACCCACGGAATCCGGGCAGTCATCTGGCATCAGGGTGAGAATGATCAGGGAGCCGCAGGACCCGACGGCGGATACGGATGGGAGACCTACCACCGCTACTTCGTCGAAATGTCAGCAGACTGGAAGCGGGATTTCCCCAACGTCAGCCGATACTACGTTTTCCAAATTTGGCCGAACGCCTGCGCCATGGGCGGCGGAAACGGAGACATGTTGCGTGAGAGACAGAGGACCCTGCCCCACCTCTATTCGAACATGGATATCATGTCGACACTGGGCATCAAACCGCCCGGTCCATGCCACTACCCGTTAAAGGGCTGGTCACAGTTCGCCACTCTGCTGCAACCGCTGATCGAACGAGACTTCTACGGCAGGAAGGTCAACGGACCTATCACCCCTGCGGACCTCAAGCAGACTTACTATACAAGCGCTGCCAAGGATGCCATTGCCCTGGAGTTCGATCAGCCCGTCGTCTGGAAGGACTCGCTGGTCAGCGAGTTCCGCCTGGACGGGGCAAAGGGGAATGTCACGTCCGGTGCCGTTTCAGGGAATGTGATCACTCTCAAGCTGAAAGAACCGGTCCAGGCCGGCAAGATCACCTACCTGGACGAAACGGCCTGGAGCCAGGACAGGCTGTTGATCGGCAAGAACGGCATCGCAGCCCTGACATTCTGCAATGTGCCGGTCTTGGACGAAAGGAAAACAAAATGAGAAAAGCCATCACACGTTTTCTCAACCCGTTACGATGTGCAGGACTGGCAATCCTAATCGCGACGACCGCGTGTACGGCGGCCGAGGATTCGCCCAACGTCCTGTTTATCTCCATGGATGATCTGAACGACTGGGTGGAACCCTTGGGCGGTCATGCCCAGGCACGCACGCCCAACTTGACCCGCTTGGCCAATCAGTCGGTGAATTTCACCAGGGCCTATTGCACCAGCCCCGGCTGCAATCCCTCTCGCACCTCTGTCATGACGGGGCTGGCCCCGCACACATCCGGCGTCTATTCCAACTACCAGGACTGGCGCGAGGTCATCACCGAATACACCTCGCTGGGCAAGTACCTCCGCGAGCGCGGCTACTACTCGGCGGGGGCAGGCAAGATCTACCACTATCACATGGTGGATCCGTCATGCTGGGACGAATACTGGCAGCAGGATTAGGCACTGCTCAGAAATGACTTCGTCAAAAAGGAACGAAAGGACATGCACGATGAGCAAGACTAGAAAACACGTATCACGCCGTTCATTTCTGAAAACCGGCGCGGTCTCGGCCGCCGCTTTTTCCATCGTACCCGGCCACGTGGTCGGGGCCGACGGGCAGACCCCGCCGAGTGAGAAGTTGAACATCGCCGGAATTGGCGTCGGCGGCATGGGGAGAGGCAACATCGGCGCCTGCCGGAAAGAAAACATCGTGGCGCTCTGCGACGTCGACAGCGCCTACGCGGGCAGAACGTTCGATGCCTACCCGCAGGCGAAGCGGTACACCGATTACCGTGTGATGCTCGAAAAGCAGAAAGACATCGCCGGCGTGGTGATCGCGACGCCGGACCATACGCACGCGGTCATCACCCTGGCCGCCATGCAGTTGGGCAAGCACGTCTTCTGCCAGAAACCCCTGACCCACACCGTGCTCGAGGCGCACAAAATCGCCGAGGCGGCGCGCGCGTCCAAGGTCCAGACCCAGATGGGCAACCAGGGGCATTCCTCGGAATCGATCCGCATGGTTCGCGAGTGGATCCAGTCGGGCTCCATCGGGGACGTCAAGCAGGTGCATGCGTGGACCGACCGGCCCGACAAGGGCCCCTGGTACGCCAATTTCGCGGCCCGGGATCTGCCGCAGGACTTCCCGCCGGTGCCGGACACCCTGGACTGGGATCTCTGGCTCGGCCCAGCGCAAGACCGCAAGTACAGCCCGGCGTATCACCCGTTCAAATGGCGCGCGTGGCTGGACTTCGGAACCGGCGCGCTGGGCGACATGGGATGCCACATCCTGGATCCCGCCTGCTGGGGGCTGGACCTGGTGAACCCGAGCAGCATCATCGCCGAGGTGAAGCACCACAAGCCCGAGTTGAAAGGCAAAGCCTACCCCATCGCGGCCACCGTGACCTACGAATTCCCGCAACGTGGAAAACTGTGTCCCCTGACGCTGAAGTGGCATGACGGCGTGTACCAAGTGCCGCGCCCGCCCATGCTGGAAGAAGGCCGGAACCTGCCGGCCAGCGGCGCGGTCATTTACGGCGAAAAGGAAACCATCCTGCATGGCTCCCACGGCGCCGGCGGCGCCCGGATCATCCCGGAAGACCGGATGAAGAACTTCCAGCAGCCCGAAAAGACGATCCCGCGGGTCAAGGACGGGCACATGGGCGATTGGCTTCGGGCCTGCAAGGACGGAAACCCCGCCAGCTCGAACTTCGCCGAATACGCCGGGCAGCTTACGGAAATGGTGCTGCTCGGCGTGGCCGCCCAGCGCGTTCCGGCGGTGAAGTTGAACTGGAATGCGGAGAGGCTGGAATTCGACAATGAAGAAGCCAACAAGCACCTCCACACGCCATACCGAAAGGGCTGGTCACTAGGTTGATTGAGCCCCAACCTGGAAAAGGTCCCGGCTTGCCCGAACGGGAAAAAGTGTATCCACTGCTGCCTGCCGGAAGATGCGATTACTTCTATAGAAAAAAAAGGAAACGAGAATGTTGAACAGCCACCAATGCAAGACGATTTGTTCATATGTTGTCCTCGTGACGGCGCTGCTGATCCTTCCCGCCACTGCGGCCGACGTTGCGGATCAACTGCCCGACCCAGACGGCAAACCGGCCGACGTGAGCAAGCCGGTGCAGGTGTACATCTTGCTGGGCCAGTCGAACATGCTGGGCTTCGGAAAGATCGGCACCGCCGACAAACCGGGCTCCCTGACGCACGCGGTCGAGGAAGAGAAGAAGTACCCGTACCTGGTCGACGACGACGGCAACTGGACCGAACGCAAGGATGTCCGCAACGTGCGCGTCATGGGGAGCGGCACGGGCGGCATGAGGGTTTTCAACAACGAGTGGATGACCATCACGGGCCGCAACATCGGCCCCGAGATCGGCATCGGGCATCACGTGGGGCATGTCACTGACGCGCCAGTGATGATCCTCAAGAGCTGTATCGGCAATCGTGCCCTGGGCTGGGACTTGCTGCCACCGGGCAGCGAAGGCTTTGAGTTTACAGATGACAAGGGCGTCACGTGGATTCATCCCGGGTACAAGGGGACGCCCGAGCGCTGGGAAAAAGGCACGGAGCCGAAGAAGATCGGCTGGTACGCCGGCATGCAATACGACGGTGATATTGCCCGAGCGAAAGATGTGTTGGCTGAACTCGACAAGTATTACCCCGATGCGAAGGAATACGAGATCGCGGGCTTCTTCTGGTGGCAGGGTGATCGGGACAGCCGTAGTGCCGCGCTTTCCAGCCGATACGAGAAGAATCTTGTCCATCTCATCAAGCAGCTTCGTAAGGACTTCAATGCGCCCAACGCGAAGTTCGTCTGTGCCTCCCTGGGTCAAACCGAGAAGGGTGCCACCGATGGCGGTGGGAAAATTCTAGATGCCATGCTCGCGGTCGACGGTGAATCCGGCAAGTACCCGGAGTTCAAAGGCAACGTCGCCACCGTTTACACACACCCGCTGTCCAAGGGAGGCAGCTCCGGCGGCCACTACGGTGGCAACGCCGAGACCTACATGAACGTCGGCGAAGCCATGGGCAAGGCGATGGTTGAAATGCTGGAAGAGTAGAATCCGGCGGCTGCCCGCCAGCCGGCCCGCTGGACGCCCATTCGACCTGTTGGTCGGCGGCGCGAGGGGTCCGCAAAGAACCAAATCCCTATCAGTTGAACCTCGGTGGTGCATTGACCCTTCCGTGTGTGACAAGTGTGGCTGATCCGCCGGTCGTTCCGGTCGCGGCCAACACCGATAACGAACTCCTGTAAATAAAGCGACAAAAAGAAAGGCTCGAAGCGATGAGAGCGAAGACGACGACAGTTATCTGTGTGGCGCTGATCGCCATGGCGATCGGGGCATCGAGCGTATGGGCGGCCAAGCAACCGGCGGTGCAGGAAATGGAATTGAACGCTGCCGGGCAGAAGCTGCTCGCGCGCTACTCGGATCAACTCCAGGCCCTGCAGACGGAGATCGAGAAGGCGTTGCCGAAAGTTGACGAGAAGCAGAAAGCCGCCTTCCTGAAAGCGTATCAGGACGAGGCGGCGGCGATGGCGGCCGAACTGAATGCGTTGCGAGCTCAGGACCGGAAGCCGGCCGGGCATCCATCGAAGAAGAACTATGAGACCGCCAAGGAGGCCCTCGCGTTTGCGGCGACGAAGGCGCAGCCGCCGGCCAAGGCCATGCTGACGGACTTGGAGGAGTTCCTGGCGAGCAACAAGCGGGACGCAAAACTGGCGAAATACATGGTCTTGGCCGAGGCCACACCGCGCGGCTTGGCGGAGTTCGCCCAGCAGGGTAAAGAGCAGGAGACGCTGGTCGAGACGCTGCTGGCAGACGCTGATCTGATGAAGCAGATGGCCATCGCGGATGGCGCGAAGGACGGCAAGTATGGCCAGACTATGCAGATCTACACCGACATCCAGAAGGCCAGCGGGAAGTCCAAGGATGGCACATTGCAGCGGCTGGCGCTGGCGGTCGGCCTGGAGCACGCGGTGCCCGTTAAGCAGACCAACCCTGCGGCGCAGACGGATGCTCCGGCCACCGTGGATCCGGTGAACCGGTACCTGCATTTCGAAAAGGCTTACCTGGACGGCGAGCTGGATCCCGGCTTCAAAAATCTGAGCGTGTGGGATTATCGACTGGTCGTCAACGGCGATGAGACGGATGATATCCTGGCCTGGGGCCGCGAGATGCTCCGGAACTACCGGCCGGACCACATCTCCACTTCGGACTATCGCTGGCGATATGTGGAAGCCGTCAAGACGGATGTCAAGTATGGATCGCAGGACAATAAATACGACCGTCCCGAACTGCATAAGTACCAGAATATCATTATGAATGGCGGTGTGTGCGGACGGCGCGCCTTCTTTGGACGCTTTATCCTGCGCGCCTTCGGCGTGCCGACCACGGCCCGCCCCCAGCGAGGTCATGCCGCGCTGGTCCACTGGACACCCGATGGCTGGGTGGTCTGTCTCGGGGCCAGCTGGACCTGGGGTTGGACCTCGTTCGGCCAGGACAGGGATTTCCTCGCGCATACGCAGGCGAGGATGACCGGAAAGCCGTTCGAGCAGGTGCGGCGCGCCCAGTTGGTGGGCACTGCCCTGGGCGAGCAGAGGGCTTTCGGATTCCACGCCGGCGCTTCCGGTTTCTGGAACGGCGTGGCGCTCTACCGGCAGCGGGCGATTGTTGAAGAGGCCAAGGCGGTGGCGCTGGCCGCGGTTGGTGAGGACATTGGCGAGGCGAACGAATCCAAAGTGAAGGAAGCGATTGAAGCAGCGACCATCACCGAAGAGGACAGGAAGATCGTCGTCGGCAATGACGGGGTCATCACGATTCCCGCGGCGGCCTGCAGCAAACCGACGAACAGCACGGCGAAGATCGTTTTCATGAAGAGCTGCCTGGGCGGGATGCAGTTGCACTACAACCGCAATGGGGAGCACGAAGAGTTCGAATACACCTTCGATGTCCCGGCCGCCGGGAAGTATGCGCTCAGCGCGCGGGTGGTGACGCCCAGTTGGAAGCAGCACCTCCTGGTTGCGGCGAACGGCGCCAAGGAGCCGACCGACATCGCACTGCCGTTTACCGTCGGCGTGTGGGACAAGACGGCGCCGGTCGAGGTCGCCCTGGTCAAGGGCCGAAACGTCCTTCGTTTCTCGCGCGAGGGGTCGGTCAAGGGATTGACCATTGAGGAGTTCACCCTTAAGCCGCTGAATTAATGTCTCTTTCCCCGTCCGCCTTAACAATGCAGAAGGAATAACACAATGACAACAGGAAAACACGCGGTAAGGACCATCGTCCTAGCCGCCATCGTGATGACAAGCATCGTCGTGGGCGCCGCGGCGAAAGACATCCCCGCGCTACTGCCTGATCCCGACGGTAAACCGGGCGACGTCACGAAACCGGTGAAGGTCTACATTCTCGCCGGCCAGTCCAACATGGTGGGAATGGGCGAACTCGGCGGCGCCAAGAACATGTTCAGCGCGGTTTACCTCACTGCCGACCCGGCGGCGCCCAAAGGGCCGATGCAAATCTGGCGGGTGGGCAACTACAAAATCGCATCCCTCGCTGTCTACGGTCCGGACGGCGCGCCGACCGACAAGCCGGTCGCACAGGGCCAGCTCGAAGTGCCCGAGATGGGCCTCTATCAGTTGCACTGCGGTTCCGGCGCGAGTTCGTCGGGCGCGATGGAACTTGATGGAAAGCAGGTCTACCGCCGGCAGCCGGGCGGCGAGCCAGTCAAGCAGGACGTGACCCTCGAGGCCGGCAAACGCTACGCGTTCAAGATCTCGGGTTTCACGGGCGACCCGCCGAGGTTCTGGATGCAAAAGATGGACCTGCTGGGCTACGGCGACCTCGAGGCGGCGACCAAGCGGGAAGGAAAGTTCCCCTGGCTGGTCGACGACGAGGGCGACTGGACGGTGCGCAACGACGTCTACTTCCAAGAAGCGCGGCTTGCGGAGGGCGGCAGAGGCTGTCCTCTGAGCGCAACATCGAACGGGAAAACCATCGGTCCGGAGCTCGGCTTCGGCCACGTCATGGGCGCCTTCCACGACGAACAGGTCCTGCTGATCAAGACGGCCCAGGGCAATCGCTCGTTGGGCTTTGATTTCCGCCCGCCGTCAAGCGGCCGGACGGACCCCGACAGCCAATGGGAGTCGCTCGAGTACAAACTCATGGTCGCAGGCGTCCGCAAGACGTTGGACAACATCGACAAGATCGTGCCCGGATACAAGGGACAGGGCTACGAGATCGCCGGCTTCGCCTGGTTCCAGGGACACAAGGATAGCGGCACGGAGGAGTCGATCGCGGAATACGAAAAGCACCTCGTCAACCTGATCAACGATGTTCGCAAGGAGTTCAAAACGCCGAAGCTGCCGGCCGTGGTCGCCACGGTCGGATTCGGCGGACACAACATGCAGGACAAGTTCGTGAAGATCCTGGAAGCGCAGATGGCGGTGGGCGATCCGCAGAAACATCCCGAGTTCGCCGGCACAGTGGCTTCGGTGGACACCCGTGACTTTTGGCGCGAGGTCGACGAGTCGCCGACCAGCCAGGACTATCACTACAACCGCAACGCCGAAACCTACATGCTGATTGGGGATGCGTTGGGGCGGGCGATGGTTGGGCTGCTCGGCGGCGAGGCGGAGCCGACTGCGCAGGCCCCGCGGCCGAATCGCGTCGCCGGGCAGCAAACGGCCGAGCCGTCGGAAGAAGAAAAGGCCGCCGCACAAAAGGCGCTCGCCCCGATTATCCTCGATGGCATCGCCGCGGACTACGTCGCCAATCCCCGCTACCACGCGGCTCTGCTGCAAGAGGCCGCCGGCGAGCGGCCGCAGCGTGCGAACCAGTTCCTCCGCGGCGCGATGTACGGACTCGAAAACTGCTACCGCGCGGCCGGCGTGGACGACTATGACTGGCGCCTGGTCGGGCCGAATCTTCGCGAAATGGAGTGGGATTATTTCAGCTACGATCCGCCGGAGAAGCTGCCCCAGGAACAAGGAAACCGTTACCGCAAGGTGACGTACCCTGAAGTGATGGCCGACTGGTTCACGGTGGAATTTGACGCCGCCAAAGCGGGTTGGAAGAAGGGACTGCCGCCATTCGGGCAACTCGATGGCAAACCGGAACCGCTGGGGCAGTGTGTCTTCAGTAGCGGCTCTTTTTGCGGGTGCGGCGAGAAGCCGAACACGCTGTGGGAGAAGGAAGTCCTACTGATCCGCGGCACGTTCGAGTCCCCGCCGCTGAAAAAGGGCCACCGCTACCGGATCGTGGTCGGGGGCAGCGCCCACGTTAATTCCGGCGAGGGTTATGCGATCTACATCAACGGCCGTCTGCTGGCCGAGTCGAAATCCGGCGTCGCAGTTCGCCAGGGCGGACAGCCCCGCGGCGGCCATATCTACGCGGACATCCGCGACGAATTCAAAAGCGGGAAGGTGACCATCGCGGCCACCAGCTTCCTGAGATACAATCACCCGCGTATCAGACCCTATCCTCCCCGCGGCCACTTTACGCTGTGGATGGAGGAGCAGAAGATCCCGCCGGTGGAAGCGGCAGTCGATGGCAATCCGTGATCGGACGGACCCGTAGCTCACGAAACAACATGACAAGAGATGCAACGATGATCAAACCAAGCAAGGCCGCGGCAGCGTCTGCTTTCGCGGCAGTCGTGTTGCTGTCGGCTTTCGCGGCAAACGCCGCCGAACGTCCGAATGTTGTGCTTATGATGGCGGACGATCTGGGCTATCAAAACTTGTCGTGCTATGGCAGCGAAACGATCCGCACGCCGGAACTCGACAAGATGGCAAGCCAAGGAATTCGCCTAACGAGTTTTTACGCCGGCGGCACTGTCTGTACACCGTCACGGATGGCGCTGCTGACCGGCGCGTATCCCACGCAATTTGGTTGGCCGGGCGGCGTGATCGGGTACAAGATCAACGGGTCGAACGGTCTTGCGGCGGAAGCCCTGACCATGGCCGAGGTATTCAAAGACGCCGGCTACGCGACCGGGATGTGTGGCAAGTGGCACCTGGGAGACACCGCCGAGATGGCGCCGATGAACCAGGGCTTCGATTCAGCCTACCATATCAAGAGAAGCAACAACCAGACGAAGAAGCTTTGGCGCGAGGAGGAGCTGGTCGCCGACCCGTTCGACAATCGCCGGCTGACCGAGCAGTTCACAAGCGAAGCAATCAAGTTCATTCAGGCGAATCGAGCCAGATCGTTCTTTCTCTATATTCCGTTCACCGCACCGCATTTCCCCGCGCAGGCGCATCCCGACTGGAAGGGCAAATCGTCGAACGATGCCTACGGAGATGTCGTCGAAGAGCTGGACAGCCGCATCGGCGAGATTCTCAAGACGCTTGAGGCAGAAGAGCTCGACCGCAAGACGATCGTCGTGTTTCTCTCCGACAACGGCCCCGAGCCGGGCCAGCAACGGTGGGCGTCGTCGAAACCGTTTCGCGGCCTGAAGTGGTCGTCGCTCGAAGGCGGCACGCGCGTTCCGTGCATCATCCGTTGGCCCGGCGTCATACCCGCCAAACAAGAGAGCGACGAACTCACCGCCGCAATTGATCTGCTGCCGACGCTCGCGCACGCCTGTGGCATCAATCTGCACGGCTTATCCAAAGCAAGCCCGAAGATTGACGGCGTGAACATCTGGAATACGCTGATCGACAAGAGAGACGCGCCTCATGCTCGCACCAGTCTCTTGTATTGGAACGGCTGGGCTAAGTTCGAGGCGATTCGCGTCGGCGAGTGGAAACTCTTCTTGGGCGCGGTCAAGGAAGTTGCCGACTCCGACAGTGGCCCCGTGCTCATTCACCTTACGAATGATCCCGCGGAGAGAACGAACCTGGCGGAGGACTATCCCGAAAAAGTCAAAGCCATGCGGAGGCTGGCCGAAACCCTGGTCGCCGACATCGAAGCCAACTCGATTCCACTCGGCGGCCCCCCATCGAGCCGGCGGTGAGTGTTGTCGGCACGCGCGAAGTGGAATGCCGAAAAGTCGCGACTCGACTGGGAACCGTCGAATTCACAAGGACCAGGAGAAGAAATACATGCGTCAGATGCGACGATCGTCCATGCTCTATCTGTTGTCGGCGGGCCTCACGGTCATGTTAGCCGAAATTGAGTCCGCGCCGGCGAAAGAGGAATCTGCGAAGATCGACCTTGAAACGGTCAAACAGTGGTCGGAGCCCTACCGAGGCTGGCATTACCATCCCGACCATGTGATCCCTCCAAAGCCGAATATCAGCGGATTTGAAACGGTCCGCATGACGGACGTTCCCACGGTCTTCCAACTGCCAGGCGACAAACGGTGGTATATGACGTTCATTGGTTTTGACGGCAAGGGTTACCAGTCGTTTGTCGCCGAAAGCGATGATCTTGTGCATTGGACCAACATGCGTCTTGCCATGGGCTACGGGCCGAAAGACTCTTTCGATCGTGGCGGTGTCGTGCTAGGAGCCTTTCTGTACGAGGATTACGACATCAAGGCGCCACGGATGCTGAAGAAGAAGGATGGCAGATACTTCTCACTTTACGGGGCCTACCCCCGCCAAGGCGGTTACGAACTACGCCCGGGATACGAAGGCGTGGCCTCGAGCGAGGACGGCTTCACGTGGGGGCGCGCGAAAGACGAACCCATTCTCTCCGTTCATCAACAGGACTGCGGCAAATGGGAAAAGGACTGCATCTACCAGCCTTGGCTGGTTGAGCACGAACGCAAGTACTTCAACCTCTACAATGCGGCCAATGGTCACGTCGAACAGATGGGGCTGGCCCTCTCCGATAACCTCCTTGAGTGGAAACGCTATGAACACAACCCCGTGATACCCAACGGCCCGAAAGGCAGCTTCAACGAAAAGTTCTCTTCCGACGGCAAGATCTTCCGGGACGGGGATCACTGGGTCTGTTTCTTCTTCGGCGTCGGCAGGAGCGGCGCGCACATCATGGCGGCCTTTTCACGCGACCTCATCCACTGGACTGTCGATCCCGACCCGCTTTACAAGGCCGGCGGAAATCCGTCCGGGCTGGATAAGACATACGCCCACAAGATCTCGCTGGTCTGGAATCCCGCGAACAAAACCTACTACATGTTCTACTGCGCCGTCGGCAACAAGGGCAGAGGAATTGGCCTAATCACAAGCAAGCCGCTCGTCAACCGGCAACCGAACAAGCCGGACGCGGGTCACGGCGAATGACCATTTCTTTACCCCGAACAATAGAAAGACGAGACACAAGGATGATTGAGAAAACGTTGAACAACCCGTTCACCAAGAAAGTCGTCGCAGTCGCGGCCCTGATGCCTCTGTTCTGCCCCACCTTCGCGCTGGCTGATGACGTTCTCTTCCTTGATAAGCCTGCGGCCAACTGGGAGAAGGAGGCATTCCCCTTAGGCAACGGTCGCCTCGGCTGTATGGTCTTCGGCGGAGTCGAAGAAGAACGAATCCAGTTCAACGTCGACAGTCTCTGGACAGGAGATGAAAACCTGAGCGGGGACTATCGAGCGCCCGGCATGGGGTTTTATCAGAATTTCGGGAATCTGTACGTGGCCTTCGACGCCGCGAGCGCGGCGACAAAGTACCGGCGTGAACTGAATATCTCCAGGGCCGTGGTTCGTGTTGTCTACGAACAGAATGGTACCGAGTTCGTACGCGAGACCTTTTGCAGTCATCCCGATCAGGTTCTCGTTTCTCGGCTGACGGCCAACGCGACCGGCAAATACTCCGGGCGTATCAGACTCGCTGGCGGGCGTGAAGAAAGCACTTCCGTGAAGGAGAACCGATTGACCTTCGCAGGAACCCTGCCCAATGGCATGGAGTACGAGGCACAGGTGCTCGTTGTAGCCGAGGGCGGAACGGTCGATACGGACGGCGACACGTTGGTATTTAGCCGATGCGACAGCCTGACCATCACCCTTGCCGCCGGAACGAGCTATGTGATGGACTACGCCAGCAGTTGGAAGGGTGAGCACCCCCATGGGCTCGTGACCGAGCAAGTGAACCAGGCTGCGAAGGAGGCCTATCCACAGTTGCTGACGGCGCATGTTGAAGATCACCAGTCGCTGTACAACCGGGTGGCGATCGACCTTGGCAGGACCGCAGATGCCCAGCTTGCGTTGCCGATCGACCAACGGCTTCAGGCGATCCGCGAGGGTACGTCGGATCCGCAGATGGACGCGCTGCTGTTTCAGTATGGTCGCTATTTGTTGATCGCGTGCTCACGGCCCGGATCGCTTCCGGCCAATCTGCAGGGGCTGTGGAACGATCGGAACAATCCGCCCTGGCATGCCGATTACCACAGTAACATCAACGTGCAGATGAACTACTGGCTGGCGGAGCCTGCCAACCTGGCCGAGTGCCACAGGCCCCTGTTCGACTTGCTGACGGCGTCGCTGGAGCCGTTTCGCAAAGCCACGAAGCTGGCCTACGGCGATACGATTCGGGGTTTTACCATTCGAACATCCCACAATCCGTTCGGCGGGATGGGGTGGAAATGGAATATCCCTGCCAGCGCCTGGTATGCTCAGCATTTTTGGGAACACTACGCGTTTGGGCGGGACAAAGAGTATCTCGCGGCGGTGGCTTATTCGTATCTCAAAGAAGTGTGCCAGTACTGGGAGGATCACTTGAAGGCGCTCCCCGACGGACGACTCGTCGCGCCGAACGGTTGGTCACCGGAGCATGGCCCGACGGAGGATGGCGTCTCGCATGATCAACAACTCATCTGGGACCTCTTCACCAATACCATTCAGGCGACGGAGGAACTGGGCGTGGACGCCGAATACCGCCAGAAGCTATCCGGCATGCGGGACAAGTTGGTGGGACCGAAGATCGGCAGGTGGGATCAGCTCCAGGAATGGATGGTCGACCGGGATGGTCCCAAGGACCAGCACCGCCACGTTTCTCACATGTTCGCCGTGTATCCCGGTCGCCAGATATCGCGGAGCAAGACTCCCGACCTGGCTGAAGCGGCGGCGGTGTCGTTGAAGGCCCGCGGGTTCGGCACGGTCGTGGGCTGGTCAAACGCCTGGAAGACAGCCCTCTGGGCTCGCCTGTTGGATGCCGAGAATGCCTACACGTTCTACCACAAGGAAGTCTCCGCCAACGCGTATCCCAACCTGTGGAACGGTTGCTGGCCCGGTCGAGTCTTTCAGATCGACGGAAACTTCGGAAGCACCGCCGGTGCGATTGAGATGCTGCTCCAATCCCATGCGGGCGAGATTCATTTGCTGCCAGCCTTGCCAGAAATCTGGGCAACGGGGTCGGTAAGTGGCCTGCGGGCCCGCGGAGACTTCACCGTCGATATCCGTTGGACGGACGGCCAACTGGAGGAGGTGACGGTGCGAGCCGGAAAGAACGCGCTGGGTGCAATTGGCGTTGTCTACAACGGGAAGAAGAAGGAACTGAACCTTGCGCCCGGCCAGACGGCCACGCTTCTACCGAAGGATTTCCGGTGATTCCCGACGAAGTGAGGACAACAGGGGGGCTTTCGCTCTTCGAGGCCAAAAGCCTCCCTGGAAGCGAGAAGGGTAAATACAAGTTACGGCAATCACCCCACGAGATGTCAGTTTATGATTTCGGCATTGCGCACACGAGAAGTGAAGGAGCGCGCGCTAGGCGAACCGGCTGACGCACAGGACGTACAGGAGCCCCTGGCGCTTGTACGGAATGGTCAATAGTCAATAAGAACAAAAAAGAACCATCAGCACCGAAAGGACCTCCCCATGAGACTTCTCTGGTCATGGCCTTTTACACTGTTGCTGCTTTTCGTCATCGCCTCTGGCTCTAGCGTGTCCGCCGCTGATACCGTCCCCGCGGCGGACGTGGCCAAGATTGAAAATGCAGCGCCGTCCACGGCGATTATCAAAGAAAAGCTGGGCCGTTGCTTGCTCGTGTTCACTCTGGCCAAGGGTTACATTCATAAGGAGACTCCCTGGGGGGTGGAGGCCTTGCGGATTCTGGGTGAGAAGACCAGGGCATTTACGACGGTCCACAGTAATGACCCCGCGGTCTTTAAGAAGCAGTCACTCGCGCGTTTTGATGCCGTTTGTTTCCTCAATACCTGTTACACTCCGTTTGATGATGCCGAACTCAAGTCGAACTTCATACAGTTTGTGCGCGGCGGAAAAGGTTACGTAGGCATCCACTGTTCCGCGCATACGTTTCTGGATTGGCCTGAATTCGGTCGCATGCAAGGCGCATACTCGGTCAGTCACCCCTGGCATGAACGCGTGACCGTGGCCATCGAGGAACCGAATCATCCACTCATGAGACCTTTCGCAGGTGATTCCTTTGGGGTTACCGATGAGATCTATGTGTTTGATGAATTGTATTCGCGCGACAAGTTGCGTGTGCTGGCGAGCCTCGATACGGACCGCACCGATATGGCCAAGCCCAATATCGGTCGAGCGGATGGCGACTTTGGCCTGGTTTGGATTCGGAATTTTGGGCAGGGACGTGTCTTTTACAGTGCCTTCGGCCACGACCGGCACATCTTCTGGAATCCCATGATCCTTCGCCATTACCTCGCCGGAATTCAATTCGCTTTCGGAGACCTCGCGGCGGACGCCACACCTAGCGCCCAACTACCGGACTAGCTGTCTTGGCCAGGAACGCCGAAACTCTTGGCGAGTTTCGCTATGACTCATATTCCCCGAGCCGTACGGAAGTGACCGATAAAGGAGAATGAGACATGAAGCGACACAAGTTTATCGCAACCCGACAAGTGATGATCTCCTTGGCGCTACTTATGGCCGCCTTGACAACAAGGGGATTTTCCGACGACGACGATCTGGCCGGCGGTTTCGCCAATCCGCCGGAAGAGGCCAACGCCTGGTGCTACTGGTGGTGGCTCAACGGCGCGGCTGGCAAGGAGGGTATCACTCGCGACTTCGAGGAAATGAAGCGGCAGGGGATCAGCGGGGCGTTGCTGTTCGACGCCGGCCAAGCGGGACCGCCGGCGCCGCGAGGACCACACTTCATGGGGCCCGAGTGGCGAGAGATGTTCAAGCACGCGGTTTGCGAAGCCGATCGCTTGGGAATCGCCCTGGGCGTAAACCTGTGCAGCGGCTGGGACTGCGGCGGGGCGTGGATTACGGCGGAACACGCCGCGAAGAAGATCGTCGGCGCGGCGAGCGTGGTGAAAGGACCGGGGCGCGTGAGCGTGGACCTGCCGCAGCCGGCGACGGTACAGGGCTTCTATCGCGACATCGCGGTGCTGGCATGTCCGTTGCCGGAGGGCGCGTCGGTCCAACCGCGATTGACGGCCAGCTCGAACTTCCCCAGCTATCCCCCCGCGCTGGCCGAAGACGGCATGGACGACACGCGTTGGATCTCCAATAGCGACAAGCCCGGCATGGGGCCGACTCCCGAGAAGCCTGAGTACCTCCAGTTCGATTACGACGAAGCCTGGCCGGCGGCTGGGCTGTACCTGATGCCGTACTCCGACTGCGGGCCGAAGGAGATCGAAATTCAGTGCTCCGATGACGGCAAGACGTACCGCACGCTTCGCCGCGCAACCGTGCAGCCGAATAGGGAACTCGTCGTCACACTGGACGAAGCGCAATCCGCCCACTTCCGGGTCGTGTTCCTCTCCTCCCATCCCTTTCGGGGCCAGGAGAACTGGAACGTCCAGGTCGCGGAGATCGCGCTGTTGACCCATGCCGAACTCAAGAATCCCCGTTCGGCTCGGAAGGGCATGTGGCAGCGCGACGCCATGGTGGACCTGAAGGAGTTCATCGACGATGAGGGGCACTTGACCTGGGATGCTCCGGCCGGGAAGTGGCGCGTCCTGCGGATCGGCTACACCTTGCACGGCAACCGGACCAAGTGCGTCGGTTCCGGACCCGTTGGGCCGGAAATCGACACGATGAGCGCCGCGGCCATGGACGCCCATTTCGCCGCGACCGGCGCCAAGCTGATCGCCGACGCCGGTCCGTTGGTGGGCAAGACGCTCCAGTACTTCCATATCGATAGTTGGGAACTGGGTCAGCCCACGTGGACCCCCAAGATGCGAGCGGAGTTCCAGCGGCGCCGGGGTTACGATCCGCTGCTGTTCCTGCCGGCCGTGCTGGGGGCGACCGTGGACGACGCCGAGACCACCCGGCGGTTCCTGGCCGACTATCGCCGCACGGCAGCCGACTTGGTGGCGGCCAACTACTACGGCCGGTTGCGCGAACTGACGGTCGCCGGTGGTATGCGCGGCACGCATCCCGAGTCGGGCGGGCCGTTCTTCACGCATTGGATCGATGCCCTGCAGTGCGAAGGGATCAATGACATTCCCATGGGTGAGTTCTGGAAACGGAAGGTGGAGCCGGACGGTCCCATCACGCACAGCCACTTCAACCCGTCGGTGAAGCAGGCGGCCTGTGCAGCGCACATCTACGGTAAGCCCATCTGTCAGGCCGAAGCTTTCACCTACATGTATGCCGGTGACTGGACGTCCACGCCCTGGAACATGAAGGACATCGGCGACGACGCCTTCTGCCACGGCCTGACCCGGTACGTGCTTTGTTTCTGGGTGCATCAGCCGAATCTGGACGACATACCGGGCTACCAGTGGGTCAACATCGGTACGCACTTCGACCCCTACATCACCTGGTGGAACATGAGCCACGGGTGGCTCCGCTACATCGCCCGGTGTCAGCACATGCTGCGGCAGGGACGTTTCGTGGCCGACTTCGCCTACTTCCGCGGAGAGGACATCCCCGGTTTCATCGCCCCGCGCAACCGGCAGCAGCCCATGCGCCCGGCCGGTTTCGACTACGACGCCGTGAACGCCGAAGTGTTGCTCACTCGGGCGTCGGCCCAGGACGGCCGGCTCGTCCTGCCCGATGGGATGAGCTACCGCTACCTGGTGCTGCCGCACGATGCGTCGCGGAGCGTTTCGCCGGTCGTGCTACAGAAAATCAAGGAGTTGGCCACCGGCGGCGTGACGGTCATCGGCCCCCGACCGACCGCCGCGCCTGGCCTGACGGACCATCCTGAGTGTGACGAGCAGGTGAAGAAGCTGGCCGACGCACTGTGGCCAGCCGACTCGGCCGCGTCGGGGCCGCGTAAAATTGGCTCGGGCCGTCTGATTTCGGGCATGACGCTCGACGAGATCGTTCAAGCTGATGGCCTAGCGCCCGACGTCGAGTTTCGCGACGTGAACCCGCAAGCGAGACTCGATTGGATTCACCGTCGTAGCAGTGACTGCGAGATCTACTTCGTTAGCAATCAGTCAGCCGCCCCGACAACCGCTGAAATTGTGTTCCGCGTAGGCGGCAAACAGCCGGAGTTGTGGGACGCGGTCACCGGACAGATTCGCGATTTGCCCGAGTGGCGCGTGGAAGACGGCCGTACGGCCGTCCCGTTGGCGTTCGCGCCGCGGGAGAGCTACTTCCTGGTCTTTCGCAAGAATGCCCAGGTCAGAGCTTCGAAGGATGCAAGGAACTTCCCCGATTTGAAACAGGTTGCGGAAATCGCCGGACCCTGGCAGGTTTCGTTCGATCGTAGGTGGGGCGGGCCCGAATCGGTCGTCTTCGAGAAGCTCGAAGATTGGACCAAGCGACCGGAAGAGGGCATCCGCTACTACAGCGGCACGGCCACCTACCGGCAGACGTTCGACTTGCCCGAAACGTCGCGCGGCCAGAACGCTCGGATCTACCTCGACCTCGGCCGCGTCCAGAACGTGGCGGCAGTACGACTGAACGGCAAGGAGCTCGGCGTCGTCTGGACAGCCCCGTGGCGAGTGGAGATCACAGATGCCGTCAAACCGACCGGCAATCAGCTTGAAATCGACGTGGTGAACCTCTGGCCCAACCGGTTGATCGGTGACGCCGCGTTGCCGCCGGAGAAACGGCTGACGAAAACCAACGTGACGACCTACAAGAAAGACTCCCCGCTACTGGAATCGGGCCTCTTGGGCCCGGTGACACTGCAGAAGGTGATCCAATGAATTCACGAGAACGAGTGTTGAGTGCCTTCGAGCGACGCGGCTACGATCGCATTCCGGTCAAGCACGAGGGTACGCCGGAAGTTAATCGAATGATCATGGATCACTTCGGTCTGAAGAACATGGAGCAATTGCTCCGCGTCGTGGGCGACGACTTCCGCTACGTCGAGCCCGTCTATTGCGGCCCCGAGCTTCGGAAGTTCCCCGACGGCAGTGTCGAGGGCTATTTCGGCGAGCGGTACAAGTATGCGGAATTCGAGGGGGGCAAGTACCTCGAGGCCTCCTACCTGCCTTTTGCCGGAGTCGACCGTCTGGAAGAACTCGACCGCTCGCACTTCCCCAGCGCCGATTGGTTTGACTATTCGACGATCCGCCAACAGGCCGAGGCCTTGCGTCAGCAGGGGTTTGCGGTCTGCTGCGGCACGGCCGGCGACATGGACTTCATCAACGGTATCTCGCGCGCCCGAGGTATGGAACAGGTGCTGATGGACCTGATCGACGACCATCCGGTCTATCTGGAGATCATGCAAGCCCGATTCGAGTTCTACTACGAGGTGCAGCGGCGCACGCTGGAGGCAGCCGGGGGGCTGATCGACTTCACCCACGCCGGCGAGGACTTCGGCAACCAGCGGGGACCGATGATCGGTCTTAACGTCTTCGAGAAGCACTTTGCACCGAAGTATGGCAAATACTTCGAGATGGTTCGCGCCCACGGCGCGCGGACGATGTTGCACATGTGCGGCTGCTGCGAAGCATTTGTGCCGCGGCTGATCGAGTTGGGCATGGACGTCTACGATGTGGTGCAGCCGACCACGCCGGAGATGGACATAGGCGTCTTGAAGGAACGGTTTGGCAAGGAGCTCACCTTCTGTGGTTCGGTATGCGTGCAAAGCACCTTGGCCTGGGGTACGCCGCAAGACGTGGAACGCGAGATCAACCGCCGGTTGGAGCTGTTTCCCGCGGGCGGCCTATTCCTGGGGCCGACGCACGCCGCGCAGGTCGGCTCGCCGCTGGAAAACGTGCTGGCCATGTATCGCACGGCCGGTAGTCTTGCTGGAAAGATCGACGATTCGATTCTTTCGATCGAAGCCGACGAAGGCGCGGTCGACGAGATAGACATGTCGAAACTGTTCTGATATGTCCGGAAGGAGTTGACATGCCGGGGATCCAGCCTTATTCAGGCCAACCGAACAAGGAACGTCTGATCGCCGCCATGCGCGGCGAGCCAACCGACCGCGTGCCAAACTTCGAGGTGCTGATCGAGGATCAGCACGTTGAGAAACTGTTGGGCCGACCGGCGGGCAACACGTTGGGCGTTGGCGGCGATCCGGCCAAGGGTAGCGAGGCGGCTGAAGGCGGCCGGCCCATGTACCCGGAGGATTATCTCGAACTGTGCCGGATCATCGGGCAGGACGCGATCGTGCTGGAAAACCTCTGGACACCGATCAAGCGGCGAGAGCCCGACGGTTCCATAGTCCTTTGGAATGACCGTAGCTTCAGGAGTCGGGAGGACCTCGCACGCGTCGTATGGCCCGGCGAAGCTGAGATCGAGGAAAAGCTCCGCTACGTTCGCGAGTATGTCTCCGCAGCAGAGGGAACTGGCATCGGCGTGATGTTCCTCTGCGGATGCATCTTCCAAACGCTCTACGAATTCGTGGTCGGCATGACGGACTGCATGGTGATGACAATCGAAGAGCCGGACTTGCTAGACGAGCTGATGGCTCGGTCGGCCGACTACTTCGCCGAGTTGGTCCCCCGGGCGATCGACGAGGGCGTCGACGTCGTTTTTCTGGCCGACGACTTTGCCTACAACAAAGGGCTGTTCGTCGAGCCGACACGTTTTGCGCAGCTCTGGCGCCCCCATTTTGATCGCATCATGGAGCCGGCTAGCAATGCCAACAAGCCGATCCTGTTCCACTCCGATGGCAAGATCGACGACGCGGTCGAGATGCTCCTGGAGATGGGCGTTGATTGTCTCAACCCGATGGACCCGTCGGGCGTCGACTATCGCGATTACAAGCGGCGCTACGGCGATCAGGTCACCCTCTCCGGCAACATCGACATCACTTGGCCGCTGGTCAATGGCACGCCGAAGGACGTTGAGCGGGACGTCAAAGAACACATGGACGTGCTCAAGCCGGGCGGACGCTGGATCGCCGGTTCCAGCCACAGCATTGTTAACTACATCCCTCACGAGAACTTCGCGGCCATGATCAACGCCATTCACAAGTACGGTGCGTATTGAGTTACCGAGATTCCACAACCTGGAGGAAGGATCGTGACGGGCCAGTCTCCGTGATGGTGGAGGATCGAATTGAATAAGCCTTGGACTCACGCCGGCCATTAGCTCGTATCGCGGGAGATCGAAATGAGACTTACGCAAGTCGTAATCCTACTCCTATTTACACCCATCGTGTGGGCAGCAGAATCCAAGTACCGCGATGGTCGCCCCGAGGCCACGCTACGGATGAATGCGACGGATCATGGCATTGTGCTTCGGTACGGCGACGGACCCGACCGATGCGATATGCTCGGTGCGCGAGATGCGTGGGTGTTTGAAGACGGCGGAACCTACTGCATGCACTACGATGCGGCCGGGCCCAAGGGCTGGCTCTGTTCTCTGGCGGTCAGCAAAGATCTGCTGACGTGGGAAGAGCAAGGCCCCATCCTCGATTTTGGCGGCCCAGGTGAAGACGACTCGCGGTCCGCTTCCTACGGCGTCACGTATTTCGACGGCAACGAATGGCACATGTTCTATCTTGGAACGCCCAACGTATCCGCTCCACCGGATCTGGTCCCGTCGTTCCCGTATCTCACGATGAAAGCCAAGGCGAACAGTGCGGCGGGCCCATGGATCAAGCAAAAGAACGTCATCCCTTTCCGCACGAAGCCCGACACCTATTACTCGATTACGGCCAGTCCCGGCCAGGTGATTAAGAACGGTGACGAGTATCTTCAGTTCTTCAGTGCCACGAAGCGCAAGCCGGGCAATCCCTGCGTCCAACGCACCCTGGGCATTGCGAGGACGACGAACCTCGACGGGCCATGGGCCGTGGACCCACAGCCGATGGTGCCGATCGAAGAGCAGATCGAGAACTCGTCGCTTTACTATGAGGAGAGCATCAAAACGTGGTTCCTTTTCACAAATCATATCGGCATAGACTCCGGCGAGTACACCGACGCCATCTGGGTCTACTGGAGCAAGGACCTCAACAAGTGGGCTCCGGTGAATAAAGCGGTTGTGCTCGACGGTCAAAACTGTACCTGGTCAAAAAAGTGCATCGGACTGCCTTCTGTTGTTCAGGTCGGCCAGCGTCTGGCTCTGTTCTACGATGCACCCGGGGGCACCAGCACCAGCCACATGCGGCGACACATCGGCCTGGCTTGGCTGGACCTCCCGCTGTCCGTGCCGCGTAATGAGTAATCGAAGGGCACATGCCGGAGTTCTTCAAGAAGCTGGGTTATTACACCGCGCACCTCGGCAAGTTTCACCATTCCCCACGCAAGCGGTTCCCGTACGACTTTGTTCACCGAGATGAAAACACGGCGTCAAAGTTCATTGCGGGATATCGCGAGGAAAAGCCCCTGCTGTTGGTCGTCTGCACTCATCCGCCCCACACACCTTGGGTCAAGAACACAACGTACGATTGCTCCGAGATCGACCTGCCGCCGAACTTCGTCGACACGCGAGAGACGCGTCTGGATCGAGCCAATTACTACAGCGACGTCACGTTGATGGACAGCATCCTCGGGAACGTGCTCCGATCGCTGGAGAAGCATGGGCGTAAGTCCTGCTTCGATCCAATTCTCTTCGCAGGTCGGAGCCTGTATCTTGCCGCAGCCAATCCGGCCGCCCGGCGTCCCTTCATCATGGTTCAACGAGCGCTGGAGCGCCGCGACAAGGTAGGTTGATGTGGCCAACTCGCCCGAGGCTTGTTTGGCTATTGCGACAACGGCTTGACCTTGATGCTCTTGATGAGCACCACGCTGCCAGGGTCATGAGCCTGGATCCCGATCGTCCCGGAAGACAGCTTTCTCGTGCCTTTGACATCAGGCGACTCCTCGTAGGACACCACCGTCTTGCCGTCGACCTTCGTTTCAATCGTCGCCCCGCGAACGATGATCTCGTACTTGAACCACTCGTTATCCTTGGCAGGTGCCTCCAGATTCTTTCTGACGATGTAGATGCTGCCCGTTCTGACTGGGTCTGTGTGCGTCATGTCGATCTGCGCCTCATGTCCGATCGGCCAGCCCTTGTCCTGATACTTGGTGTGAAAGAATATACCGCCGTTCGCGCCGGGCTGTGTCATGACGTCGGCTACAAAATGGAAGTCCTTCATCTCCTTACCCTCGCCGTCATAGTAGATCATCGACGGCTTACCATGACACTTGATCGCGCCGTCCTCGATCGAGAAACTCTTTGGATTCCATTTGTCGATCCGCCAACCACTGAAGTCCTTGCCATTGAACAACAAGACCCATCCGTCCTGCTTTTCTGCCTCGGTGAGCGTGTTGTCCGCGGCAAACAGTCCCGTGCAACAATAAACCGCAGCCAAATTCATCAAGAAGAACATTCTCATCGGTAGTACTCCTCAGTTTGAAAAATGAAGAACAACCAGTAACTCAACGCAGCATTGCCCACTCATTCATCGGACGGTGCCATGCATACCAACCGGCTGTCGGCCGTTGACAGGTAAAGATGCCGATCGGCCGCAGCCATACCGTCCCAATTCACTGGTGCGGGAAGGGCGTATTCGGCAATCTTGCTTCCGTCCTTTTCCGAGCAAACCCACAGCGATCCGCCCAAACGCCCGTCATGCGCCGCGTGCGGGTCGTCTGCTGGAATGTCTGTCGGCATAACCCCCAGGAAAAGCATGTCGCCGGACTTTAGCATGGCCCGCGGGCGCACAGACAGATCCTTCCTCCACGACTTGTCTCGCGTGGATGTATCCATGTCTTTTCTGAACAGACGATACTTCCCCACGGGATTTCCCCGACCATTCCTTAAGACGCCCCAAACGGTATCTTGGTTGTGTACTAACATCAGTCCCGTCGGCTGATCGCTTCTGTAGGGCGCCGACTTCTGCGCATCTTCCAAGTGGTACTGAGAAAAGCCGCCCTTGTGCCGGGCTGCCGGCATCCGGTCGTGATCGCCCGTGCCCAAACCCCAGTCGCAACGATGATGCTCCGTTCCGTCAAGCAAACTGAACGTCGAAAACAACTGCCGCGTTTGTCCGGCCTTCGCTTCGAGCTCCTTGTTGAACATCAGATGCCGCAGAAACACATGCGTTCCGTCGCTGACCGGGACATCGGAGAGCCCGCCCGCGATCGAATACGTGTCGCTTTTGTCCGATTGCGTGAATGTCTTGTAGTCTGTCCAGAGATGGCCCTTTATGTGAACACTCTCAGTATCTTCCTGTCCTTTGTATTCCGGTTGCGTGCTTCTCACCTGATTCCGGTGCAGGGCTTCTCCTGTTGCCGGATCCAGCGCGTAGAGGACCATTCCCCCGTCGATCCAGCTCGATCGGCCGGCGCATGCGTACGCCACGCCGTCGAGCACAAGAACGCTTCCGCTGACCGGCCATGGTGATTCCAGACGATCGAACGCGACCGTGCGAAGATCGGCCGGAGCGGCGAGGAAACGCCATGCAATGGCCCCGTCCGCAAGTCTCAGGCAGGTTACTCGCCCGTCGGCGCTGCCAAGGAGAACCTTTCCCTCGTGAAGCGTGGGAGGCGAATCCACGCGACCGCCGGCGAAGTGCTTCCAGAGCACTGTGCCTTCTTTGGGGTCCACGGCATACACGATGCCTGCGTCCCGGTCAGCCAGTACGACACGTCCGCCGGCCACCACGGGCTGCGTGAGACTGCCGCCCAGCTTGGTACTCCAGGTCTGTCTCAGTGTTGCAGGGACATCGGTGGCGGCCACGCTTCCCCTGAGTGAGTTCTGCCGGTACGTGGGCCAGGATTCGGTATCGTCTGGTTCGACCTGTGTGATTCTCCCGAAAGCGATACCTTGCTCGAGTCGTTTGTCTTCTGCAACCACATGTTGTTCTGGTGATGCGGCAGGAGAATCCGACGCGTACGCCCAGAAACCGCGGAGCGCTGCCTCCGAGTAGCACCCGCACGAGGTCGGTGGAACGTAGAGCAGACCATTGGCCGGCATGACTCCGTACTGACAGGTGCCTCGCACCCAGTTGTTTCGCGAGTGATTGTTTCCGCACAGGTCCACCATCTCGACGCCGCGTTTTCCCATGATGATGAACCGCTCGGTCGCCTTCGCGCGATAGCACCTGAAATGATGTCCTGGTGTCACCAGGTGAAGAGGAACCGCATCCTGCACTTTCAGTTCGCCTGTGTGTAGATCCCTGGCCTCACGTTGATCCGGAGGCACTCGCATGGGATCCGCCCTGTGACCGACCTTATGCCAGACCAGACCGTCGATGACGAATACGTCGACGGGTTCATGAAAGGAACTGCCAACGCTACACTCCCACAGCTTCTTGCCATCTTCTGCGGAGAGAGCAGTCAGCATCGCATTCAGGCTGCAGAGGACCACGCCGTCAACAACCAGGAGGTTTTCCTTGCCGTACGAGATGGATTTTCTCTTTTCCTGCTGTCCGGCCAAATGACGCCAGCGTTCCTTTCCGGACATGATGTCCAGACATATCACGCCAACATCCGTGCGGATGTAGGCATTGCTGCCGTCCGAAGCAAGAGTCAAGGGCAGCGGGTCTCCCTCGGTTGACCAACTCCATAATGTCTTTCCGCTCTCCGAATTGACCGCAATCAGTGTCTTCTTCACGGGAAAACCGTGCAACTTCCGTGCCTCGCGATCTGTCAGGGCCTGTTCGGCAACCGCGTCGCCCTCGAGCACAAGCAGCGCTTCATCAACCAATAGGATCTCCTCGGCGCCTTCTGTTTCCGCAAAGGTTGCTACCGTCGTGCCGGTCGCCGCGTCGATGGCAGAAACGGGTTCCCCCAGGCCAAGAGGAACGTAAAGGCGCTGACCGGATGCCACCAGCAATCGGGGCAACTGCGGCGGGCCGGAACGAAAACGCTGCCTGTGCGACGCCCAGGAGCCCATGGGTTTTTTCCAGAGCATGACGCCGTTGAAGGCGCCACGGGCTACGATCGCCCATCTGCCAGGCAGGTTCAGGTTCGCCGGGGAGGCTTCGTCGACAACGTAAAACAATCGCCCGTTGGCCGTCACCACGGAGCTGATACTGTTCAGGGTATTGTGATGCCGGGTCCACCGAGGATCGGCGACCCACTGCATGCGCCGAGGCGCCCCGACAACTCGATCCCGCGCCACCGCATTGTTGTCCGGCCCATGCAGGTAGTGCGTCCACTCATCGATCTCGTCAGGCCACGGTCTTGTGATCCTTTTTGCTTTCTCTTCAGAATCGTTCGCGTCGAGAAAGACCGCAGTTCCGCCGGGAGCTAACACCCTGAGTATCTCGTCGCGTGCAACGGATGCCGGCGACGAAACCACGACAAGATTCACGAGGTTATCGACATACGGCAGACTGCCGCCCTGCCAGCGATTCACCGACACCTTGCCGGTTAATCCCAGGGAATGAATGTGCTCACGGGCAGCGGCGATGTCTTCCGTGTTCGTATCGAGACCCTGGACAAGGTATCCATCGCCACCGTGCAACGCTGCGGTCAGGCGACCATCACCGCATCCAACGTGGACCACGAGCCCACCGGCAGTGCCGGTATCCTTCAGGATATCTTCCGTCGATCCCGAAACGCTATTCGCGCCGCAGATTGAGGAAAGCGCGAGAACGAAAACCGCAGTTTTCAAACGGGCCGAATGTCTCATGGGTGTTGTACCTTTTCTTGTTGCTTTGTTGGAGTTCACGCTTTAGCGTGCTTCCGAAGACACGCTAAAGCGTGAACTCCAACGACGCGTACCACCGAAGGTCTCCAGAAATCGCGGGAGTCTTCGGTCGGGCCGGTGGGCCGGTCGGGAGACCGGTCCACAACCGAGGAGACCGGTCCACAACCGAGTTTCTTCATCCAAAGTCAATTGTCGCTTCTTTCCGCAAAGCAGTGTACTCTGCCGTCCGTGGTACACAGAAACAAGCGACCGTTGACTGCCGCCAGACTATCCCATTCCGGAGCCGCATCCAGTGTGTAATCCATCAGTTTTCCGCCATCCACAGCGGAAACCGCCCAAAGTACACCACCCATCCGGCCTTCATATGCCTTTGCCAGGTCGCCTTCCGGAAACACGGCCGGCGTGCCGGCGACGAACAGGACGTCGCCCGCCAGCGCCATGGCTTTGCCCGTCAGCGGTATCTTTGTCTGCCACAGTTCCTTGTGCTCGAGTTTCGCCGATCCCGACTGCTTGTTATTCGAGAGTTCTCCGGCGAAAAGAACGTAGGCGTTCTTTCGGACGTCGTATGTCGTGTAGCGGCCCGGAGGATAACCTCTGACTTCATAGTAACGCCTGCCATCCATGACCACGATATCTCCGCGCACCCCCAGGGTAGCGGTCCAACGGTCGTAATAGAGATCTGTATCAATCGTCCAGAAGCTGCGATGATGCGGAATCTTGTTGGCAAAACCGTGCGATGTGATCAGGTGCGGCAGAACTTGTTCGTTGCGGGGGACACTGCGGAGGTCCTTGTTGAATGCCTCGTGCCTCAGGAACAGATACTCGCCCGCGGCCAGCATGACGTCGCCCTTGTTTCCCTGGACGCCGCCCGCACCGGTCCCACCCAAGGCTGTCTCCTTGCTGATGACCGGATGCCCGTCTTTGTCATACGGCCCGTACAGATTCCTTTGATGAATCACCCTGCCGGTTTCCGGGTCGAGGCCGAAGAGGAAGAGCCCGCCGTCGACGTAGGAATTCCGGCCTGCCGCGAAATACGCGATATCGTCCTTCACCAGTATGCTTCCAGAGACCGGCCAGGCGGACTCAACCTGACCGTACGCGCACATCAGTCGGTCGGGCAATGCCTTGAATCGCCATATCAATGTGCCGTCCTTTGCCCTCAGACAATAAACCCAACCGTCATGAGAACCGAACAGAAGCCGCCCTTCATGCCACGTCGGCGGCGAATCCACGCGTCCGCCAGTCGTGAAACGCCATCTGAGCTTCCCGTCGTCAGCGCTCAAGGCGCATACAGCGTGGGCGTCAACGTCGGCGACAAAGACCCGGTCTCGAACAATCACTGGCGGGCTGACGCGGGTCGTCAGCTCGGTTTGCCATTGAGGTTGAAGCCGAGTGCTTACCGTGGCCGTCGTATGGCCGCTGCGGCTTCTATCATTTCGATAGGTTGGCCAGTCTTCGTTAGACTGAAGAGCGAGGGCTTGAGGCTGAAGTAATCCGTACGCCGGACCTTCTTCGAGTCGCGGATCGACAGGGATGTCGAGTGGTTGGCCCGAAGATTTCAGGTCCGGCTCGGAGGCCAAAGCGTTCAGGGAGATAAGCTGAACCTTGTTGCCGCAAGAACAGGCCGGAGGCCCAAGATACAGCAGGCCGTTACAGGGCAGGTGGCCGATGCCGCAGGTGCTCCGTCCCCAGGGATGTGGAAACTCTCCCAATCCGTCCAGCGCCAGGAAATCGCTACCGCCGGATGCCGTATTGATATACCACCGATCCGTAATGCGATTCTGGTAGCAGCGATCATGCCCCATAGGACCGGTCATCTTTTGGGAGAGAACCTTGCTCGGTTCACCAGTTAACGGATCATATGCTTTGTTATTTGCTGTCCAAACGGCCCCGCCGGTCAGGAAGATATCCGGCGGCTTGTGATGATTCATACGGGTCCTGGCGTTCCACAGCTCGGCGCCATCCGTGATGGCGAGTGCCGTTAGCGAGCCCACGGCGCCCAGATAGACCGCCTCGTCGGAAAGGACTAGCGTCACGGAATTCCGCCGGGCATTTGGCTTCAAATAATTGTCCCCGTTCCTGCCGCTGCCTGCCATCGACGCGGCGGTTTCCAGTGCGGTGCGCCATCGCTGGTCGCCGGTGGCTTGGTCGAGGCATACCACGGAATCAACTGTCGAGTAGACGACGTTCGATTCGCGAACGGCGAGTGAAGCACCTTGATAGCCACGAGTCGCTTGCCCGTTCTTTCTCCAGAGTTCACGGCCCGAATCGGCCTCAATAGCCGCAATCGCACACTTGGGATCATCCAGATGCTTGATGATTGGACCGTAAACGTCCGCGGGAAAAGCGGTTTCCCCCAGTGTGAATCTCCCGCCACCAACGGAAGAAGTATCCACAGGATCCCCAAGGACCGTGAATAAAACCCCCTTGTCGAAAACGAACTCCTGGGTCATCTCCGTGCCGTCGTATTCCTTCAGCACCTTTCCCGTAGCCGCATCGAATACGGTGATGGGCGCATTCAGGCCGGGTGTGCAGTAGACCTTATCGTCGACAGCAATTAGCTGGCGCTGCAGTTGTGACGGAGTGAGCTTGATAAAGATGTTGGTCGGATGCCAGTCCGGAAACGGATGTCTCCACAACTCAATACCGTTGAACGCGTCGCGGCACACCAGAAAGAACTTGCCCGGCAGAGCCGGCTGCTCCACGGATGCATGGTCTTCGATGGAGAACAGCCTGCCCTTTGCAGAGATGAGGCTGTTGATGGACGGCATGCCCAGGTGTGAACGGCTCCAGAGCGGATCGTTAATCCATTGAAAATGCCGTGGCGGCCCTACCATGCTGTCGCGTGCCACAGCATTGTTGTCAGCCCCATGATAGTGCTGCGGCCACTGGTCGATTTCTTTCGGCCACGGCTTGCGGTAAGAGTCGAGGGTCGAGAGCTGAGAGTCGAGAGTCAGGGCCACGCCGCCGGGGGCCAATACCCTGAGTATCTCGTCCCGCGCAACGGATGCTGGTGACGAAACCACAACAAGATTCACGAGGTTATCAACATACGGAAGAGTGTCGCCCTGCCAGCCATCGATCGACACCTTGCCGCATAATCCCAGGGAGAAAACGTGCTCGCGGGCGGCGGCGATGTCTTTCGGGTTCGTAGCGAGACCCTGGACATGGAACGCATCGCCTGCGTGGAGCGCTGCCGTCAGGCGGCCATCTCCGCATCCAATGTGGATGACCAGCCCACCGGCCATGCCGGCATCTTTCAGGATATCTTCCGCCGATCCCGCAACGCTATTCGTGCCGTAGATTGAGGAAAACGCAAGAACGAAAACCGCAATTATCAAACAGGCTCGATGTCTCATTGCTGTTGTACCCTCCAGGCATAAAAGTAATAGGCAACCATGCGGTCGGGCCGTCATCGTGCATCTACTTCACGTAGCTGCGTAGGGCCGGCTGCGACCGGCTGGTCGTCCGCTTTTGAAGGCGGCAACTGAATCCTGTCGGGCGGAAACATGTCGAAGAACTTCCGCGGAACGAACCAGGGGACGTGCGGTCGATAGATGCCGCAGGCCAGAAAAAAGGGCTTTGCCTGTCCTGAGTCTGCCGAAGGATCGCGCTTCTCCTGGAGCTTCTGAGAAACGAACTTCATGCTCATCCAGTCGCCGGTCTCCTCGACGACCTTGTCAAGCGGCCCCCAATTGAAATCCATGTACCAGTTTCTGGGTCGGGGCTTCCTGTCGAAGGCCGGCTGGTATTCCTTCGCGGGCACATGAGTGGGTGGAAACTGCAGGTTCTTGCTGGGCCAGAAATCGTCCCACGAAGAAGGATGATTCTGATAGTGGTGAAAGATCTTTCCGGCGCCAGCGGTCTCGTATCCGTTCGCTCGAAAGTGAGCCGGCAGACAGCCGACCCAGTCGTTGAGGTCGTCGACGACAATGAGGAGCACATTGGGCCTGCTTCCGGGATCGGCTGCTGAGACCTCAGCGACCAGAACACCGGATAACAAAGCACATTGGGCGATTATTAGTACTCGCAACATCTTCGGGTTCCTCCAGGCACGCAATCATTGACGTGCCACTCGATCGGTCACTTTTTCTCCATCTCCAGCATGGCCTCGGCAAGTGCCTTCCCGAAGCGAACAAACGTCTTGCCGCTGCCCAGGTAATGGTATTCGGCGTTGGACGCACACCGATCCCAGGTGCCCTGCTCTTTCTCGGTCAGTTCACCGTTGCCGAAGCCGTACCGGGCGCATTCCTCCTTAAACTTCTCCGGCGTCATCTCTCCTTGCTTCACACGCCGCTTCCAGTTGCTGGTCAGCCGCCGCTTCCAGTAAATGTCGCTGAGTTCGAGTTCGTAGTACGGGCCACTGTCCACCGCGATCACATTGCCGCGATATCGTGCCGGCGCCTTCTCATCGTATTGCTCCACTGCGGCGAACTGGGCCTTGCGGAACGTGCTCGCTGGCAGCCACTTGTCAAACTCTCGACTGTCCGGGTCCGTGCCGTAGACACCCAGAATGCCCACGATGAAAGGCATGGTCGGCGCATCGAGTTCCTTGCGG
The DNA here is from genome assembly GCA_016784735.1 of Pirellulaceae bacterium. GTDB lineage: Bacteria > Planctomycetota > Planctomycetia > Pirellulales > Pirellulaceae > JADHUC01. Next base: position 39,347 of record JADHUC010000072.1, read on the forward strand.
ACATCGCTGATGAAATGGATCATGTTCTCGGTGTATTGCTCGATGTGGTGTCGGTTGCACATATCGTTCCAGCCCTGGAACCAGACGAACCCGGCAAGTTCATAGCCCTGCTCTGCGTCGTAGCCTGGAACAATCTTCCTGATACTCTCGGCGGCCTTGAGTGTCGTCCGTACGAACCGCATCATCTCGCGGTAGTAGTGGCCGACCTTCTCCGTCGCAGGTACGCTGCCGCGCTCCTTCTCCGTCGCACTGGCCTCGTAGGGCCCGGCACTCGGCGGGCGAAAATCCACGGCCAGGCTTTTTCCACCCCAGGCCGTCTTGATGATTAAGATCGGCTCGTCGAGTACCTTGTCCATGTAGATGCCAAAACCGTATTCAGGGCCAATACGGTCGTCGTCGAAGCCGTAGCCCACCTTCACCTTGCCTTGCAGAACGGTATCGCCATCCCGGCCACCAGTCAGATAGGTTATCCAGGCGTTGTCGCATTCGACCGGCTCGCCGTTCTGGTCTAGGATCTCGCGGAGAAGCGCCGCGGTCTTCGGGTCGTCGCCAATGGCCGCAAAGGTGCGCTTGTGCGCCGAGCCCTGCATATTCGACTGGCCGGCCAGGATGAAGACCTTCAGCGGTCTGGCGGCGTCACCTGGCCTGCCATCCGGTTCCGGCGGTATGTCCTCCGCCGCGACATTGAAGGCGAATCCTGTTATCACCACGGCGGCCAGAGCCAATACGCCTCCGATTCTGTTGCTTGTCATCATCGTTCGGTTCTCCTTGCGAGCGGGTTCGTGAGGCGCGCGTTGCCTTTGGGTGGATAGATCAGCGGGTCCACGTGAACGGTCCAGCCTTCGATGTTCTCGATTACGGGATCGAAGTGGGCTTTCTCAGGTGCTTCTTTCTTAGCGTCCGGTCTGCCATTCAGATCGGGAAGCTGATCCGGAACGTCGGCGGCAAAGGCCGGCAAGGCGAGTAGTGCGACGGCGGCGATCGACAAAAACGATCGAGTTCGGCGGCGCGAAGTCATGGAAGGTCTCCAGCGGGCGGGAGTTTGTGATTCAGGTTGGTGACAGGCCCACCAGACTCTCAAACACAAACCGTTTGATGGCAAGACCTTCTGATTGTATCGGATGGCGACGGTGTTGACGAGAAACGGCTCCTCTTTCTTCGGAAGGCCCCTCTTGTGGCCAGATCCTCCGCGGCGCAGAGTTCCTTCCATTCCAGGATCATTTGATACTTCGAGTCAGATTGCACCTGTGAACTGGGGATTGGTGGCGATCGATACTCGGTCCGTGGTTTCTCCTCAACTCAGCGGTCGTATTTGCGAGGCTCACTGCCCCAATATCTCCAGAAAGGCCTCGACCCGAGTACGCAGGTATTCCTTGTCGCTGGAAGCGTAGTCGGTATTGACGATGAGCAAAGGGATGGATCCGCCCTCCTCGAGTTCACGCCGAAGGAACTCGCCTTCCGCGGCGAACAGCGTGCACGTGCGTAGCTCGTGAAAAATGATGCCGTCGGCCTTGGAGACACGCAACAACTCGCGTAACCGGAGCATACGGTCCTGGAACGAGCCGAAACAGGGGCACATGCACGGCAAGAGTTTTTTCTCGGCCAACGCCTTGAGCATCTCGCGCAAGGACCAATCGCGGGGCGCCAGATGTTGGTAGAACGCCTGCGTGGCCGTGCACGAGGTGTCGGACACAATGACGGCCCCCGCCTTTTCGATGATTTCCAGTAGTTTGAAGTTGGGATAGATCAACGGCGCGCCCGCCAACAGGACGCGAGGCGCGTCGGCGCCCGCCACTTGATAGCCAGCCGCGCCGGCCTTCCGCAGGACATCGACCAGCGTCCGAAGATTCTCCGTGTATCGCGACGGCTCATCTGCGAACGACGCGCCAGTGACGAATTGAAATTGCTCGCCCGTCATCAGGGATCC
>JADHUC010000073.1 GCA_016784735.1 Pirellulaceae bacterium
GTCCGCCCACGCTCTGACCGTTTCCGATTGGAGGAGCTTTTCATTCCTATCCAATCCGACCCACAACGGCCATACCGTCTCGGGCACCGTCGACAGAATGCGCGCCATCTCATCCGAGGCCGGTCCCCGATAGCGCGCCGCACCGCGCTGGGGCGGGCACCACAGTACAATGGCTTCAGGATGGCGCTGTGCCAAATCTCGACACACAAGATCCAGCACGTCTTCAATGGGAACGCGCGTCGTATTGCCCCAATCGTTGTAGTCGACCTGAATGCCGGACGCACCCGCGTCCATGAAACCGCGCAGCATTTCAAGATACTCTTCCTGATCGCTGTTGAGACTGAAATCATACCCACCGCCGCGGAACGGGCAGAAGTAGGGAATCGCCTGCAGTATCCCCCGCTTCCGTGTCTGTGAGCAGATCGTCTTCGTATTCACGACATACCCAGCAGCTTTCTTGGCCTCCTTCCCGTGAAATTGAAGACCCATTTGATTGATCTTGTACATGGGTAGCCACTGAGAGAGCATCTCCAGAGAGTCCAATGGACTCTCCGAAGCGCTAACCTTGGCCAAGCGACAACCGATCTCAGGCCAATCGACGATCTTGACTTCGGGTAGCCACGGTTGCCCAGTTTCATTCTCATCCAATAGTTGACAAAGGGAGACAAGCCCATAGTACAGACCCAAATCACTGCAACCCCTGATCGTGACGATGGGACTTCGATCGTGTGACTGCTGAGCACGCAAGTAATAGGCCTGAGCGAGTCTCCTTTCATCGACCTGTTCCTTGATTCCTTCCGTTCGCAAGACCTCGGACATTCTCTGGTCCGAACATCGCTCGACAAGAATCTGATGGTGCTCCGGTGCGCCGAGCACCTTTACCTTCGCGCCGCCCAACAGTCCAAGACGTCTTGAGAGTAACGCCAGCCCCTCTTCGATCGGTTCTGCTTGCCCCTTTTGCGGATGCGAAATGCGTACGGATACAGCCCTGCCATTTCCGGCAACAAGAATGCGGTCTTGCCCGTATTCCTCACTCCTTGGTCTGGGACTGACGCGAGGAAGCTCCGTCTTGCCCTCTTCCGAATAGGCTACTGCGACGCAGATGGTGCAAGTCATCATACCAAGCACAATTGTCTTCGTGACATGACGCCTGAGCTGCTGCAGAAACGGTGCTTGCGCTTGCCTGCACGTCGCTGGAATACTCGGTTGCATTTCTACCCTCCTTCTCAGCCGAACTAGTCTTTCTGCCGGTTCTACATCGTCTCCTAGTCTTGCCGTTTCGGCTGCCTCCTGAAACGGACGCAATGTGACGAAACCTCACCGTTCAATGAAGCGAAGGGGCCCAAAAGCGTTTTGGTTGTGACTGGGCGCGCCGGTGGTGACATTGAAGCCTTGGTACTCGCGGTTCTTCCTGTCGGCAACGCGGTGTCGGGTGAAGTTCCCGTACCAGACGATCCCTGTGGCCGGGAGAACCACTTGATCAAAGATCCCATAGGGAACGAAGATCTCCATAGACCAGAAGTCCTTACCCAGATGCCCCGCGGCTCTTACCCCTTCGGGATCCCAGGAGAGGTTCTCGCGGCCAATACTATCGTAAAGGGCACCGTTGGGGTTCACGATGAATTGGTAATAGCCCCGGCGCTCACCAGAGGGATCGAGGAATATCTCCACATTGTCATTCCACCACATCAGCGAAGCGTCGCGGGTTTCCTTCCCAATATCGTGCTTGAGCTTGTCCATCTCGGGCTCGGTCATGCGGAACCCCATCGTGATTCCGGCCCGCGTCCAGACGGCCCTGAGCTCCGTGGGAAACTTCGCTTCGTCTTTGGTCTTGCTCGCCTTGACGAAATGAACTGGCTCGATATCTTTCCACGCCTGTTCTTCGAGCTTGCCGTCGATGGTGGGCTCCTCCGCGACTTGATGAACGTTCAACGGCTTGATGCCCGCCCCCTCGGCAAGAAGTTTGGACTCGTCGAAGAACACTCGGAGGGCCGGGGCATAGTAGTCCAGGCGACGCGTGACCAAGTCGTTCCCTTTGGCTTCGGCGTACGCCCGTTCCAGCAGATTCTCGATGTGCAACACGGTCTTCGGCGGGAAGCTCTGCTCGTACACCGTTTTGGGTGACAAGACACGAGGGGACCATTCCGTATTCTCCCACCGGTCGATAAGCGTTCCCGTCAGTTCCTTCATCGTCTTCGCCGCAGGCCCATACATCCTCCGGCAATACTCGTCGACGATCGCATCCACGTTGATGTCCGGGTCCCAGAGCACTTTGAGCCACACGTACAGTGACACATGCTGCCGGGGCCAGTGGTCCGCAACGCCGTTGATGAAGCTTCCGACGGTCTTCCCGCGGTTGCGCTGGTAATGCTTCTGAATCGTGTAAGGGAAAAGATAGGCGGCCTTGGTGCGGTTCGCAGGCCAACAGGAATAGTGCCAGTTCTGTATCTTGCGACCGGACAAGCGGACCCACGCGTCGATGTTTGCCTGCTCCTGGGCATTGATCTCCGAGTCTTTGTACTGCGCGAGTCCCGGCATTCCGCAAATCTGAATTTCCACGTTGTCAGGGAACTCAACACCCTCGGGGGCGTAAGTGTAGTTCTTGTAGGGAAGAAAGATGACCGTCATGTCCGGCCGATGTTTCTTCAACTCTCGCGCCAGCTTGGACACGAAAGTGGCCAGTATCCGGCTTGCCGTTCCGTAGTGGCCTCCGTCGTCGTTCCACAGAACCCGGCAGTGCTCGCAACGACAGGAGACCCCCATGTCCGCAGGGGAAACCGTGACGGCCTTCCCCTTGATAATGGTTCTTCCCCGGTCCACGGGATTTTCAGGGTCGAGTTGAGCCTCGATCTCCTCCAGGTAGGTCTTGAGAGTTAGTGGGTGGCCATAGCACAGCATGCTGAAATCACGTTTGCCGTCCTTCCGGAGTTGGAAGATTTCCGGCCGGGTCTGCGAGTAGTACTTCTCCCAGCCATGAGGCGCATGGACGATGAGCTCGACGGGCCAAGAATTCCCACAGCGCAGGCGTCGGTCATGGTCGGTCATCTTGGCTTTGCCGATCCGCGGTCCACCGGAAGGCCACCGAATCCGTTTCCGAAACGCGGGGGCGTCGCTGAGGCTCACGGACGGCACGACCAGGGAATCGGTCTTCACGATTGAGGTACCTGTACCGCCTTCCTCATCTCTGTAATCGGGCCAGTACCAGCGAACGCCGACGAATCGTTCCAAAAACTCGTAGATTCCCCAAGCCGTTCCTGAAGCGCTGTTTCCAACAATGAATACAGCATTGTCTGTGGTCTTGATGGCGAACCCTTCGATCGGCATCTTCTCGCCGACGAGCCCCAATTCTGCCGCGGCCTGGCAGTCGCCGATCACGATGGCGGGATTTCCACTCGTCTCATTCGTCAGTGGCAGTTGCGCGCCCGTTGCCCGCTCGATGTAGGACTGCAAATCGCTTACGGCTTGACTCAGAAGTCGCCCTCCTTCGCCGGATACTACGGCACTGCCTCTCCTAATCTCCGCTCCGGCGACGATGATTTTCCCCTTGGCTTTGCCGTCGCTAACCAGGGCCACCGGTTGGTGTTTCAGAGCCGTGTGGAAGGTCACGGGATTCAAATCGCCGGCGGTACCAAGCGCGGCCAGCGGTACCAGCAGCAAAGCGGAGGAAAGGGACACGAGAAGGTGCCTTGTTGCGTTCATTCAAGGACTCACTTTCGCACGTGGAGTGCTCGTTGGAGTTATCGGTGCGGCCGTGCCTGTCATTATAGTTATGTCGAACCCGCATCAACAGTGTTCCTTATCTGGGCACAAGATAGTACCAACAGCTCTAGCGAGTGCATTACCCGTCTTACTTTCAGTTGCGGCGCAAGAAGCGGCTGTATTGGCCCAGCTTAGCTGGTACGGTGGAACGATGACTCTGGAGGGGATTGGTGGCGGCAGGCATGGGACCGCAGGTGGGGCGGCATTCAGTCTTGGATCATGTTGGAATCACGGAGCCAAGCAACAAAACTGGTCGGCCACAGTGCCGTGGACTCTCCTCGACCATCGCCCAGGCCAAAGCCGTGCCCGCCCTTGCTGAAGACATGCAGTTCCGCGTTGACTCCGGCCTTCAATAACGTTGCGCAAAAATCGATGCACTTGTCCGCGGGAGTCAGCTTGTCGACACGAGCATTTACGATGAACATCGGGCAAATGGTCGGGCCGCCCGACTCGGATGCCGTGCGGCTCTCTATCGCCTGGCTGATGCCTTCGGGAATGCCTGGATAGAACAGCCCGGCAAAGTCCGGCATTCCGCTGACTTCCGTTTCCGGCAGTTTGGGCTCGGCGTGGAGCGCACAGCTTATCGCGAGGTGCCCGCCGGCCGAGAACCCGCAGATGCCAATCTTGTTGGGCTGCAGGCCAAGGTCTCCCGCTTGCTTCCTGAGGATTCGAATGGCCTGCCTGCCGTCGGCTCGCACGGCGCGTTGGTAGCTCTCCCATGCGTCTTTTGAGCTGATCTTGGCCGGTCGCGTGCGATACTTCAAGACCAGTAAGGTTACGTTGTGATCTTTCAGCCAAATGGCCAGGTCGTGACCTTCGCGGTCAATCCACACATCACGAAAGCCACCACCGGGGCAAATCACCAGACCGACGCCATTCGGCTTCTCCGGGCGATGAATACTGTAGGTCGGCGACGATACTGAACTGTATGCGCGATTTGATCCAGACGGAGAGCCAGTTGGCGCCTTGTGCGATCGAACTTGTTCTTCGACATCATGTCGAATCGGCTCCACTGGCGATCCCTTCTCCCACAGCGGCAATTCCGGGGGAAATTCGACGGCCAGAGAAGTGGACCAAAAAAGCAACGTTGTCATGAACACTGCAGCAAGGATTCGCAATACGCTTAAGCGGCCACGCAGGGAATGGATTCGGTATCGTGCCATGGTAGGTTTCTTTCGCGCTTGGATGGACACGACGATCGGCAGCATGTTCCGGCCTCAACGAAAGGCCATCAATGCATCGTCCGCCCGGATATAGATGCTGTTTCGATCCATCGCAGGCGTGGCCGCGATGGGCGCATCGAGATCGGTTTGATGCGTGATCGTGAACTCATCGCCGCATTTCACGATCGTCAGCACTCCCTGGTTTGAGACGAGGACCAGGTGGCCGTCGGCAATCACCGGTGAGGCGCTGTATTGCCCGGCGGCTCCCACTCGCTCTCGGTAGACCACTTCGCCGGTCTGCGTGTTTACGCAGCTCAGGATGCCGCCCGCCCGGACGAGATAGAGCCGGCCCGCGTGAAAAACGGGGGACGGAATCTCGGGGATGCCACGGCGCAAATTCCAGGAAACATGAGACTCGGTGATGTCGCCTCGCCCGCCGGGCCGAATCGCCGCCAGGTTGGGATGGCCCGCGCCCACGCGCATATCGGCGGTAAACTCTTCCTTGGTCCAGAATCCGTCTTTGTTCGTGTCACGCCAATCGAACAGGCCGTTCTGTTGCTGTTTGCGGCGCTTCGGATCTTTGGCAAGGGGAAGCCCGAATCCCGGATGCCCGGGCGGAAGTTCGGGGCGAAAAGGCAGGGTGAATTCTCTCGTGACTTCATCGCGCCCGATACGGCCGTCGCCGTTACGATCGAAATGCAGCATGGCAGCCCAGAACGGCTCCGGGTCCAAATCCACGTCCCCGCGACCGCCCTGCATCGACACGGAGACAAACAGCCTTTCGTTGCCCGCCACGGGCACGGCGATGGGTTCGCGTGAGAAGCCACGGACGCGCCACTTCTCTTCCCCGGTCGTGGGTTCGTAGCCGCAGACACGTCCGTTACCGAGCACGACCAAATCGGTTCCGCCCTGATATGTCCAGATCATCGGACTGGACCAGGCGCCCCGATTGTAGGGCCGAGGTGTCTCCCAAAGGAGTTCTCCCGTCTCTTTGTCCAAGGCGATGACTTTGGATCGACTCAAACGGCTGTCCGGTAAATTTGCATCGTCATCCAAGGTCAGGATGAGCCGTGGCCCATGCAAGATCGGTGACGTCGCCACGCCGTACATGCTCTTCGGCGTGGGGATGGGTTTCTTCCATCGTTCGGCACCGTCGACATCGTAGCACAGCAAACCGTACGACCCGAAGTAGACGTAGACGCCGTCTTCATCCACGCAAGGTGTAGAGGCCGCCGTACTGTTGGCAAGGTGCACTCGTTCCAACGGCACCTGCGGGGCAGAGCTTTTCCATACGATCTGACCTGAGTTCGCGTCGATTGCCACGGTCGCCAAACGGTTGCTCTCGACGCCGGTCACGTAGATTCGTTCTCCCCAAAGGACCGGTGACGACTTGCCCGGCGGCAGCGGCGTTCTCCATGCGGCTTGCTGTGCAACGATGTTCAGCGGTGGTTTGAATCCGGTGGCGGTGCCGGCGCCGTTCGGTCCGCGAAACTGATTCCAGTGCACGGATTCGGCCTCGGCGGTGAGGGAACACACTCCCAGTAACAGGAAGACGATGGTGGGAAAGGACCTCATGAACATCATTTGGGCGTTTTCTATTCTCGTCATGCCACGGCTTCGAGAGTGCTCTGCTATCGTGAGGAAGTCGCCGGGCGTGGCAGCGACCAGAATGTCAGCGTCGTGAGGTCCTTCACCAGGAACCCGTTTGGCAGCAGAACCGGCGGCGCATATGTGTCGTTCTCTGCCACGTGGTAGGACGCAACCTGCTCGAAACGGTCGCTGCGAGCCGCGATGATCTGCAGTCGACCGTCGTTGATCAGCGCCACGATGTAGCCGGGAACGGATAGGAACATCACGTTGTCGCCGGTTCTTCCCGGCCCTTGCCACAGGACTTTGCCCGACTCGATGTCGAGGCAGAAAAACTGTCCTTTATTGTAATGGGAGAAACCGAAGAGCAATTCGCCGTTCACCACCGCCGTACTCATGTTCAGCGCCACTTCCTCCTGATGCCATCGCTCCTTGACACTCCAAGTACCATCGCCCGCCTGCGGTTCCAGGCAGTGAATGCCGCGATTCTCGCCGCCCAGCAGTACGCACCCTCGGTGAAATACAGGCGTGGGCATGTTCTGGTCGGAACCGATATGCGGGAAGGGAAACTCCCACAGGAAACGGCCCGATTCGCGATCCACACCAACCAGTGCGCGGTGATTCCACTCGACAACCTGCCGCACTCCATGAATCTCAACCACAAGTGGCGAGGAGTACGAAGGGCCGTCGCTTCCCTGGCTCCAGACCTCGGCTCCACTTTCGATATCAAGAGCGACGAGCGCACCATTGTCGTCGTTGCCGAAGTGAGCGATCACGCGCTCTCCGTCTACGATCGGCGACGTTGCGACACCCCAATTCGGACGATTTGGCTGAAAGCGTGATCCGTAGTCGGTTCGCCAAAGGCGTTTGCCGGATTCGGCATCCCACGCGGTCAGATCGCCCGTGATACTCATGGTAAACAGGCGGCCGTCCGCCAGTGCGGGCGATGACTTGGGTCCCGCTCCGTGCCGTTCTCCTCCAGGTGAAGCCTTAAAGGGAACCGCGTAGTTCTGGCGCCACTTGAGTTTGCCGGTCCTGAGTTCAAAACAATAAACCACCTCATTGTCACCCTGACGAGCGTGGTGGTAGACCAACCCATTGGCAACGAGCGGTGAGCTATAACCCGTTCCTACTTCCACCTTCCAGCCCTTCTTCAGTTCGTCCGGCCACCGGGCTGGTGGCTGAAAGTCCTCGACCCAACCGTTACGTTCCGGTCCGAGCCAGCCCGCCCAGCAAGTACCAGATGACGTTTGGGCCGAGGCATTGCCTAGGCCAATGACGCCACAAGTTGTGGTCCATCCGACGACTAACACCATCAAGCGGATGGTTCCTGGGCGACAATGTTCGAAGCTGTAGGTGATTCGGCAACGTGTCATACCAAAACCCTTTCATTCATCGTCTTTTGTTTGCAGGCAGATGACGGCCCCGTCTATCGTAGAGACGAAAACACCGTAATTGGTCAACGCCATGCCGTCTAGGACCGGTGGCGCGGGCAGTGGGCAGTCTTCCAGCTTTGCCCCGTCTTTTCGGGAAGCAATCCAGAGTGTCCCCGGAGTATCGCCAGATGCCGCGCCGGGCAGTGACTCGCCGCCGGCAACCAACAGTGCATCGGTAGTCAGCACGATCGAACGAGCCACGAAGGGCAGTTGCGAGACCCACTCGATCTGCCGCCGCCCAACTGGTTCGCCTGTCCTCCTTTTCTCGCGTTCCGCATCTTCCTGGCTTTGTGGTGTTGGTGTGAGGACCTCGGCAAATAAACGGTAGTCACTCGCGGCTCCGCGGCCGACATGCCCGTCGCCCGCTTGATAGCGCAGGCGGCCATAGCCGTAGATGTGTTTCCCGCCGTCGAATACGAGCAACCGTCCGGCCGGCACGAGGTTGCCGACGTCTGGCCAGTGCGAGTAGCCGCCACCGATCTTCGTGCCGTACATCCAGTACGTTCGGTGCCACCAGGTGTCGTCCAGGAAACCACGTGGGGCGAAAAGGTGCGGCTCATCGGGGACAGGGGCCAGGTTTTTATCGACGCCCAAGCCGCGCATCCAAACGGCATCGTTCTGGATGGAGAGGATATCCGGCAGCACGCTTTGTCGGATGACGTTAGCGCCTGGGCCACCGGTCACCCGCACGTCGGCTTTGTGCAGCAGTTCGCCGGTCCTGACGTCCAATGCGTGAAGTCGAATGCCGCCGTCGATGCGCGCCGAGCGCCCGGCCGCGAAATAGGCGGTAAGCACGTCCCCCGTGAGCTTGTCATCCACCAACACCGACCCATGCACGGGCCATGCTGACTCGAGTTGTTCGTAGGCGAAGATTCGCCGATCCTGCGGCGCCGCGCGGAAACGCCAAATCAGCGCCCCGTCGGATGCTCGTAGGCAGTAGACGAACCCGCTGCGGGTCCCGAACAGGCACCGACCGGCCGAAAGGGTTGGCGGAGAATCGATACGACCGTCAGCGACGAAGGTCCAACCGGGCTGGCCGTCCGCTGCCGACAGGGCATGGAGCGCATGACGATTTGTCTCGGCTACGAACACGACGCCGCCGGCTACGACCGGCGCCGTGATGGGCGACGAGAGCTTGGTCGTCCACGTCACATGCGGCTTGCTCGGAGCCGGCAGGTCCTGATAACCGCTGCGGCGGGCGTCACCGCGGTAGGTCGGCCAGTTATGGTCAGGCTGGAGATTGGAGCCCGGAGGCTGGAGGAAATCATACGCTGGTCCTTTTTCGAGCGGCGGCGGGCCTTCTCCAGCGGAAGATTGAGGAGAAAGAGCATTTAGTCCGATCAGCATTTCCTCGGGCTGGCATGCGCAGGAATGCTGCGGCGCGTAGACCAGGCCGTTGGCGGGCATGGTGCCGTACTGGCATGCTCCGCGGTACCACGAGTCCCCTTTGACAGAGCCACTCACCAGATCGATGAACTGGATTCCGCCGCGGCCCACCATCAGCCATCGAAGGGTCGCCTTGTTCCGGTAGCAGCGATGGTGCCCCCATGCCTTTTGGGCAGGTATCGTCACGGTGATCTCGCCCGTTTTCAGGTCCCGCCCCTGGGTAAACCCAGGGTCGCTGCCGCCACGCAGGTTGCCGACCCACACCACTCCGTTGATCACGAAAACGTCCCCGGGTGTGTTGTAGTTTTCGGAATAGGGCGCACGCCACAGCTCCTTCCCGTCGTCGAGAGAATATGTGACCAGCTCTCCGTCCTGCCGATTCTCAAAGCCGCCGCTGGAAACGATCCACTCGCTGCCCTTATCCGGCGGAGACTTGCCCACATTGTCGCTTGCTGCGCGGTCGAGGATCAGCACAATGCCATCGTGAATAACCAGGGTGGGTGTGGACCAGGAGAAGCGGCTCCTTGCCAACGGCCGCTCGTTGCGCCACAGCTCTTTGCCTTCGAAAGCATCCAGGCAGATTACATGCGAGACGGTCTGAAGGCAGAGCTTTCCATCAGCGACCGCCATCGTCGTGGGCATAATTTCGCCGGATGCCTTGAATTCTCGCTTCCAGAGCAACTCGCCAGAGCCGGTCTTTGTCGCAACGATTCGCTGGGTCCCGTATATGGGGAACGCCTTGCGCTGAAGCCGCTGCCAGATCACCAGCTCTGGGGATCTCCTGAGGAATCCCTGGTTGATCGACTCTCTGCGCTCGTTGTGTTTGGCCGCCGTCATGTCGTCGGCCAGCACAAAGAGCGTCCCTTCTGTCAGCAGCAGTTCACGAGCGCCCTCCGTGTCGGCCACGGTGGAGAGTTCTTCGCCGGTCGCGGCATCCAAAACCGTAACCGGCACTCCATAATCTAAGGCGACGTACACCCGATCACCTGTTGCCACCAACCGCCGTCCGATCTCCGGCGGCCCGCTACGAAAGCCACGCAGATGAGCTTCCCAGTTCGTAATCGGGCGATCCCACAGCAACACGCCGCTGAAGGCGTCTCTGGCCACCAGCTTCCACTGGGGTGGCAGGTAGACCGAGCTGATGGGGCCTTCGTCGATGATGTAGAAGATCCTTCCGCCGGCCGTGACCATGGCACTCATGCTGGAAAAATGCTCGTGGCTCCTGGCGTACTCGGGCCCACAGGTCCAGCGCAGACCCCGCGACGGGTCGACCACCGTGTCACTGGAGACGGCGTTGTTCGAAGCGTCGTGCAGGAAGTGACTCCACTCGTCCAGTTCCGCCGGCCACGGCTTTCTGAGAGGCTGGAGACTGGAGGCTGAAGCCTGGAGGGAGATCGCGACACCGCCGGGGGCGAGTACTCGCATCAATTCGTCCTGCGAAACCTGCCCGTCGTAATCGTTGAGGACGATCAAGTTGACGAGGCTGTCCACAAACGGCAGTTGGGAACCATCCCATCGGGCTGCGGTCACCGAACCATAAAGCCCTTTGTCGCGCAGATAGTCTCTCGACGCCGCAACCTTCCCTGGATCGCGATCCAGACCGTGGACCAAGTACGAATCACCAGCGCGCAACTCCGCCAGCAGCGTCGGCCTGTCGCAGCCGATCACAACAATCAGCCCCCCTTTGACCCCCGAAGCATCAAGGATCTGCTTGGCATCCTGAGCCGTTGCGTATGAGAGACACGTCGCGATAAGTCCGAGCGTAATCAGTGCGACTCTGTTCATTTCACTCCATCATTGTCTGTCTTGTCCTGCTTCTTCTTCGCCGATGTTATCACCGTTGCTAGATTCCGACGAAGTCGCTTCGCTGGGTGGGGTCAATTCGACCTCGGCAATCTCCAGCCCAACCTGTTTATCCAGCGTGTGAAGCCAAATGGACTCGAGAACGAAGTGGAAGGGCGCGCTCGGCAGCTTGTCTTTCATGCCGGCAAGCGAAGGGTCGAGCTGGTATTCTCGAAGTTGGAGAGTGACCTCAAAGCTCTTTCCACTTTGAAACTCGTCAGCGGGGCGAACGGTATGAAAGCGACCCGCGAAGTCTCCATTGGGGTGGTTGATCGTGATGCCGAAGTAGACCGGCTGGGCTGTCGCAATTTGCCCGCGTATTCCAAGACGGGAGGCGGGCCGCAGTACGACGGGCGGCTTGTTATCACCGGAAACCCCGAATGGCACCACATAGATGGTTGGTCCTTCGGGTATCCTGACCGGGATCGCTTTGCGTCTCGCGCCTTCCCCGTCCGTTTCGGCCGACCACTTCCACCGGTTGACCGACTTGGGAACCCGCACAGGAGCCGCGCTGACGCGGGATTTGGCGGGAACATCTATGGCTGGCGCGATCTCTTTATTATTGTCCTTCGCGGGTGGTATTCTTCCTTCGGCCACGTATTCCAGTATCTTCACGAAAGAGAAGCCCCGATTGGGCATGTCCGGATCCGTCTTTTCTTTTTCCTTCCACAATCGTCCGATCCTGCCCCGTTGCTCTTCGGTCAGTTCTTCCATGCGACGATCGACGTACTGCTGATGTTTCGCGGGCTCGTACCCTTCAGGCAGGTCGACGGCGTCGATCTGGGCCAGTAGTTCTGCGTTGGGTGACTTCGGCGGCTTGCGCTTCGCAGTCGCTGTTGCACTAGGCTGGGGCTCGCCGGGTCCGAGTTCTCTGATGAAGATACTGCGGTATTCAATGGGGCACGGGTTCTCCGCGCCCAGGTTGTCACCATGCACAACGATGTGCTTCTGAAGCCGGATGGGGGCCGGCTCCATGTTCATCATCCAGTCGTGATAGACGAAGTTGTTGTGAAGAACCTCGCCGTCAAATTCGGCTGAGAAGGTCCGGCCTTTCATGGTCAGCTTGACCGTATGCCACACGCCGACTTCCGGGTCGATATGCCTGACGTGAGGTTTCTCTTCCTTCTTGAGTTCCACTTTCTTTGCAGTCTCTTTCGGGAGAAAGTAGTAGCTTTCCAGGTGGCCCATTCCGCCCTTTGATCGCAAGTTGAACTGTTCCTGGTCTCCAAAACCCGGAATATGCGGAATCAGTCGCCGGAAGTTGATGCCGCTGTCGGAAATGGTCGGCATCCTGAAATCGAGCATCAGGATGAAATCTCTGTAATGCTTCTTTGTTGCCAGGTCCGCGCCCCAGCGTTCGAGAAGCGCCGGTGACTTGAGCACCCCGTCTTCAATCGACCAGTACTGTTTGACCAGGGGCGGAGTATGCCAGCCGGTGAGATCCTTGCCGTTGAAAAGTGCCGTGAAGCCTTCAGGCGGTACGTTCAGTTTCTTCTCTTCGTCAGCTTTCCACTGCTTGATGCATACGTTGCGGACTGCGATCGGGCCGTAATCGCCTTGGATGATGATGGGACCCTGGGGAAACTGCTTGCGATCCCAGTTCGGGCCGCAGGCGTATGGCACTTCCTTGTTCTCCTGGATTACCAGACCATTGTGCACCACCTTGACGAATTTGGCGTGAGCCGTTTTGTTGCCGGCTTCGTCGAATCGAGCAGCCTGAAAGATGATGTCCAGCGTCTGCCATTGGCCGGGAGGCTTGGCGGCGTTGACCCTGGGCGGAGAGCCCTCGTCGATGTGGTGGTAGGTCGGCTTGGTCTCGGCTCGGGGATAGACCCCGCCGCAGTCGCCCGCCGTGGGCTTCTCGATGCCGTGGCTGTCGAGGATCTGGATTTCATGGTTGCCGTGAAAGATCACGCCGGAGTTGGAGCCCTTGGCCACCATGAATTCCACGTGGAATTCGACGTCGCGGTAATCGCGACGCTTAGTGACGAGGCTGGGACAATTGCCCTCTTTGCCGTTTATCAGGACACCTGTTCCCGCGGTGCCTGTAAGCCGCCTGTTGTTATCCGGATCGAGCGTGACATCGCCGACCACGTCCCACTTGTCGCAGTTGTGCCACGCGTCGAACCAGTCATCCGCCTCGACAACCGGGGCATGGCCAAGCAACAACAGCAGCATCGAGACGGCTAAGAAGCGTAATCCTATCGACGAAAATGTCTGCATCTGTTGAATCTCCAAACTAGAACACGGGTTTTTCTTCTCTCTGCGTGCTCTGCGCCTCTGCGTGATGCCTCTTGTTCCGGAAGATGTCACGCAGAGGCGCAGAGATCGTTCTTGGGGGTCGATTCGAGCTTCTGAAACGGCACTTCCTTCACTCGGCTAAGGCGACACAATCTACAGCGTCCATCCGTAGCGGTACTCGCGTCGGATGAACTCGTTGGCTTCCGGACAGTTCGTGACCTTCATGTTTTCCGCGTCCCACTCGATCTTCTTGCCGGCGCGATGGGCAACCGTTCCCAACAGCACTGTCTCGGTCAGTGGTCCAGCATACTCGAAGTTGCAGCCCGTCGGACTGCCCGTTTTGCACGCGGCTATCCACTCCTGCGGGTGCTCCAGTCCATGGGGCAGCCGTGGCCGCGCGACACCGGCAAACTTGTCGTCCGGATATAGCTTGAACCTGCCATAGTCAGCGATCAGCATCCCTTCGGAGCCAACGAACAGCACGCCCTCCGGGTAGTCGGGCATGTTGTGCTTTTTCTGTAGCGGCGGCCGTTTGTCGCCGTCGTACCAGGTGAGTTCCACAGGCGGCAGGTCGCCACGCGCGGGGAACGTCCAGCGGGCGATGAGCCATGGAGGCGCGCTTTCGCGATTGATGCTTGGGGCTTCCGCCTCGGCCGTCAGCGGGTACTTCAGGTCCAGCGCCGTAAACGGAAGGTCGATCATGTGACATCCCATGTCGCCAAGCCTCCCGTTGCCGAAATCCCACCACTGTCGCCAGCCCTGTGGATGGTAGGTGGGATGATAAGGCCGAACGGGAGCCGGGCCCAGCCAGAGGTCCCACTTCAGGTGCTCCGGAACGGGAGGCCCATGCTTCGGCCGATCGCCGGGGGCCCATGCCTGATCGCACCAAGCATGGACCTCTCGGACCTCTCCGATCGTTCCGGCTTTGATCATCGCAACCATGCTGCGATAGTTGTAGCCGGAGTGCGCTCCGTTCCCCATCTGAGTAGCCAGTCCGTACCTTCTGGCCACCTTGGTTGCCACACGGACTTCGTGGATGTCGCGGCCCAACGGTTTCTCGCAGTAGACGTGTTTGCCCATTTTCATGGCCATCACACTGACGGGGATGTGCGTGTGGTCGGTGGACGCCACCACAACCGCGTCGATGTTCTTCTCCTCCCAGTCGAGCAGCTTGCGGAAATCGTGATATCTCCTTGCCTTTGGAAATCGCTCGTACGTAGGAGCCGCTCGCTTGTCATCCACATCACAAAGCGCGACAATGTTCTCGCTTTCGACGGCGACTAGATCCTCGTACCCTCTGCCGCCGGCACCAACACCGGCGATATTGAGCTTTTCACTCGGCGGAACGTAACCCACACCTCCCAGGACATGTCGCGGCACGATCGCGAATCCGGCCAGTGCTGCGCTGGCGAGTGACTTCTGAAGGAAGTCCCGGCGCTTCATGCGATTTTCAGGTGATGTCATGGCTCACTCCTGTTTGCAGGCAGAGCGATTCACTGCCTGGTCGTTCCAAGTCAAGTTCTCGTGGTGTCCGCTGCAGCGAGACCCTCACTTGTGGTTCGCTTCGTATCGGGCGACTCGTAGCTGCCTTCGCCAGAGCGCGGGAATCACCGCGTTCTGGCGAACGCAGCTACGGCGGATCATGAGCCCGTGTCGCCGCCCAAAGAACAGAGGCGGCCGGCCGCTGCTGATTGACGCCCAAGTGGAAATAAAAAGTCGCCAATCGTGCAGCGGGCCGGCCATACTCTGTTCTTTGTGCCGTGGCTCCCGACACGCTCATCTCTGAGTTTCCTACCTTTCAGCGTGTCGAGCAAGGCGGCTGTGTGGCGAGAGCGAAAAACGATACAAACGGATACAGTTTCAGCAGTGTAGTCATCACGACAGAGCGTGATGACTACACTGCCCGGGTTGTGGGCGGGTCTCCCGACCGGCCCGCGCGACTGACCGAAGGTCTCCCCTTTCCCGTAATCCGGTTTGTGTTCTCTTGACGTCTTCACGGTATGCGGGAGACCTGCGGTCGGCGAGGTGGGACGGTCAGGAGACCGCCCCACAACCCGTGTTACATCCCCATACGCCTTGCTGCGTGCTGGCTCCGAACGAAGAAACGCGGCCCGGACCTTCGTCCGAGCCGCGCGTCGCCGATTCAACTCTGATCACATTGAATCATTGAGAGATCATCGTTTGCCGCCTCGTTCTTTGGCGAGCTTCTCACGGATCTCCTTGTACTTCGCGTCGGCTTCCTCGCGGGTCATTTTGCCGCTTTCGACGGCGCCTTCAATCCGCTTCTTGATGGCTTCCCAGTCCAAACGGGCATCACCGCCACGCTTGCTCCGCTCACCGCGTGCGCCCTGGTCGGCCATCATCTTTCGCATCGCTTCCATCTTCTTTCGGCCTTCCTCTTCCGAGATCTTGCCTTCGGCGACCGCCTTGCGGATCTCGATTCCAACGCGTGACAGGTCCTCGGGGGTGATGCGCTTCGAACCACGTTCGCCACGTCCCGCGGCCATCTTCTCTTTGACCGCTTTTTCGGCGGCCTCGAATTTCTTGCCTGCGTCCTCCTCGCTGATTTTGCCGGCCTCGACAGCAGCGCCGAGTTCCTTCCTCACCGCCATCAGGTACTCGCGGGCCTCGTTCGCACGGGTCTCTTTGCCTTCGGCTTCCATTCTCTCCTGGATCGCTCTTAGGGCGCCCTCGTACCTCTTGATTGCGTCTTCCCTGCTGATCTTTCCGGCTTCAAAGAGCGTTTCAAGTTCCTCCTTCACCTTCGTCAGATGCGCCCTCGCTTTCTCCGCTTCCTGCTTGCTCTTGGCAACCCTCTCCTTGATCGCTGCCATCGTGGCCGTGGCTTGCTCTTCGGTTAGCTGGCCCACCTTGACCCCGGCCTGCAACTTCTCCCAAGTGGCTTCCAGTTGGGTGTCGATATCGCTCTTGGCGGCCTCTTTCTTGATCGCTGCCATCTTGGCCTTGGCCTGCTCTTCTGTTAGCTCGCCGGCCTTGACCATGGCTTGCAGCTTTTCCCAAGTGGCTACCAGTTTGGCATCGCGCGTGGCGACCTCCGTTTTGGCGCTGTCTGCTTTCTTGAGTGCTCCCAACATGGCCCTGGCTTGTTCGCCGGTGATCTCTCCGGCCTCGACCGCTGCCCTGAGACGCTTGCCAACTGCCTCATAGTCCTGGGCGTACGCCAGGCCCAGAGGCAATACGACGACCGCGCATAGCAAGACGCATGCCTGCAACCAACGTGACTTCACTCGATACGGGGTCTCTGAGACGATCATTCGAAATCTCCTTTCCAGGAATCCGCCGCTGTTGATTTCGCTTGCCATTGCCGGGGGGCGGATCGCCGGACAGGCAAGAAATTCGACTGCTGTCAGAAGTGAATCTGCATAACTTCGGGGTTGGGGATTCAAACAGGAAAGAACCAGATTGTCACAGCAAATCTCTTCCATTCGCCGTAGATTCCGCTGTGCCCACCAGACCACAGGATTCCACCAGAAGCAGACGCATGCCAGCCACTCAAGCCATCGGACTAGGTAGTCTCGACGCCGTACGTGCGCCAATTCGTGTGCCAGAACCCAACGCCACTCGGAAGCGTTCATTTCGTCCAGCCGCAACCGAAGGCAGATGCCACTGATGATCACGGATGAAACACGGATTAGGAAATAGAGACTTGGCGGCGTCCGGCAGTATCCGTGTCGCATCCGTGGCGGCGGCTCAGTCTGCGCGAAAGCGGGCCAGTACGAGGTGATCACTTCGGCGTCGCTTCGCAGTGAGGGTAGCGGTAGTCGGCCCCATCTCTGGTCGACACCTTGATGGTGGACCCGTCCTTCAATGTGTAGAGGTAGAGCGAAGGGCTTGCGTGGTAGACGATCGCGGCTTCGTCCTTGGTCCAGCGGGGATAGGCGAACCAGCGATTCGCCCCTTCCTCGTTGGCGAAGGCCTTCGCATTCGTGATCGAGGGCTTCTTTGCGTCGAAGTCGGCGATGTACAGCGTGCGTCCCGCGTCTTTGTATTGATATCCCGTCTGGAACTCGAAACAGACCTTCGTCTCGCTGGGCGAGATGCTGACGCGATCCAGTATTCCCTTCTTCGCAAGCTCGCAGTCGATGCGTTCGAAACTGGGCTCCCCACCGGGATTGGGCATCATCAGGAAATAGCCCCAGCCCTCCTGCGGATGTGCGCACTGCACGAGAATTCGCCCGTCGATGAGGCACGTGTATGCCCAAGTATGGTATCGCTTGTCGGTCAGCGCGATCTCCTGGCCGGGCTTATTGCCCACCTTGCTCGCCATCACTTGGAAGCTGACCCTCTCCGGATGCTTTCGGTTCCAGATGGGCGTGTTGGTTCCGTCGCGCGTCCAGGTTTGATTGAAATCCGTGTGCGTGCCGTCGCTCAGCGGATGCAAGCCCGTGCCGTCAACATTGATAACGTGGATCGCGGTTTTCCAATTGGTCACGACCGGATCATTCTTCAGTCGGCGGAAGAAAACGAGCATGTCGCCGGTCTTCGACCAGGAAGGCTTGAAGTCCTGGTGTCCGGACGTCAGCGGCCTGCCCTCGGGCGTACCGTAAATGTTGACGTGGATTTCGCCGTTCCTGAAGTAGGATCCCCGATACCCCGTGCCTTTCGCGGTGGCCGTCCAAATACCGACCGTTTCTTCCGCAGCCTCCGATGGCAGCCCCGTCAAACCGAACCCTGCAAGCAATGCAGTTACCAAAACAAGTGCGGTCATTCTCTTCATTGTAGATCTCCTTCTTGACACCTCATTATTTGGCATGATAGACGCATTTTTCCTACATGCGTGGGGCAGAATGATGGGGACAGAATGATTCGAAGTTTTGTTCGTCTTTCATGATTCTGCCAACATAATTCTGCCATTCTGCAGCAGGGGTCATTCGACTTTCGTCCGCTTGATCAATTCGCTTTCGAACGGTACCGGACGTCAGTCTCACGCCGGCCAAATCGTTCGAATCCTGCAACCGCCCAGAGGACTGGTCAGCACCTCGACGCTGCCGCCGTGCTGCGTCACGATCCTCTTCACCAGCGCCAACCCAAGGCCGGCCCCGTGTCCGTTCGCGTCGTTCTCCAGGCGCACAAATGGCTCGAAGACGCGATCTTTCTCGGACTCCGGAATTCCGTTTCCGTCGTCGTCTACATCGACAATCGTGACACGATCCGCCCGCTCCATGCTGATTTTCACGCGGCTCCTGGCGTATTGGCCGGCGTTGCTCAAGAGGTTTCCGATCGCGCGTTGGAAACCGGTTCGGTCAGCGAGAATGGTACTCCCTTCGGCGACATTCTCGCTCACCTCGAATTGAATGGTCGGATACAACGCCGCGTGCTTTGGGATCAGAACACCAAGAGTGTCATGTAACGCTACGTGTTCCAGGTCTAATTTCGGCTCGGTTGTTTCCATTCGTACGTAGCTGAGCAGTTCACCGACAAGCTGGTCGAGTTCCTCGGTCCCGGCGTCAAGCGACTCAAGCCGTCGCTTGCGTTCTTGGTCGTCTTTCGCTGTCTCAATCAAGTCGATGGCAAACCTCATGCGCGACAGGGGAGTCCGCAGCTCATGCGACACGGCCTGCAAGAGTTCGCGTTGAGTGCGCACGAGCGCCTCGGTGCGACTGGCCATGTTGTTGAACGCTTGTGCCAGGGGCTTGGCCGATCGGACACGACGTTCGTCCACACGGGCACTCAAGTCGCCCGCTGCGATTGCCTGCGCGGCGTGTTCCACTCGCCGAAGCTGTCTGGCAACCGGGCGCAGCAGCAAAGCAATGGCCAGCGCGGCGGGAAGCAGCACGAGGGCCAGCGTGGTCGTCGCCGCCTTCTGTTCGATTCGCTCGAAGCTCGGAAATGGCCCGAATCGGACGACCTCGGTCCTGTCGGACAAAGGCGTTGCGGCAAACCAACGCTCATTTGGTTCCGGATTCTGGGAGTAGAATACGATGTCCTCTCCACGGACGATTCGCTTTCCCGCCCCAGCCGGCAAGTCCTCGCGGCCTACAATATCGATCGAGATATCGCTTCGCTCCTGCAGTTTCTTGAGAACGGCTTGACGCTCGCCGGGCGTGGCCGCATCGAGCCTGTTTGCCGTCAACCGCATCCAGCCTCCGAGCGACTGTTCGATCTCCTGAAGGTCGTAATTCGGAAACGGGCCAAGGCGGACAACTTCAGCACCGCCGGACAATGCGGCGACAATGTAATACCGTTTCTCTGGCCGAAAACAGGCAACATCATCACCGCTGGTGATTTGTCGCTGAAGGGAGTTCGGCAGAGCGGTCAGGGCGATCACATCCACCGGGTAAGCAAAGCGCTCGCGCAAGCTCTTCAATACCCGCTCTCGACTCTCTGGCGGCGAAGCGTCCAGCTCACTCGCCACAAGCCGCGCACCGCCCCCGTGCGCTTCTACGATGACCCGTTCCCATTCCGCATCGGCTCGACTTTTCACCACGGATCCATGGATGTACCAAGCCATAGACAGGACGATCAGCACGCAGACATAGAAGCGAATAAAGAGCCATGTCATGGTTCAACCGACAGCATATAGCCGACTCCTCTTACTGACTTGATGCGTTGTGGCTTCGCTGGGTCGTCGCCGAGTTTCTTTCTCAGACGTGAAATACGAAGGTCGATCGACCGATCCAACCCGTCGTAACGCATCCCGTGGATCTCCAGATGGATGTCGTTGCGGCTGAGCGTTTGGCCGGCGTGCCTGGCCAGGAGATTCAGCAAGTCGAATTCCGCCGTCGTCAGATCCACGGCTGCGCCGTCGATCTCGACGCTCCTTCGCGCGGCATCAACCACCAGCGAACCAACGGCAATCGGTTGGCTTGCCTGTTCTTCTGGAGTCGCGCGACGCAGATGCATGCGCAGCCGTGCCAACAATGCGCGTGGCCGCACCGGCTTTGCCATGTAGTCGTCCGCGCCGGCTTCGAGTCCCAGAACCTCGTCGATCTCTTCGCCGCGAGCGGTCAGCATGATGATCGCGCCGTGATATCTCGATCTGACCGATTTGCATACTGAGAATCCATCCAGTCCGGGCAGATTGACGTCAAGTACAACCACGTCCGGTTTCTCATTCGTAATCCGCGCAACCGCCGCATCGCCACGTCCCTCGATCGAAACGTCGAACCCATGTGGCGCAAGAAAGTCCGCCACCATCGACGCCAGGGCTGCGTCGTCTTCGACGAGGAGAATTCGATAGTCCTGTCTTTCTTGATTCATCGAAAAACGGTGCCAGCGGGGCCAACGTGTCGAAAGCCCCCCGGAATCAATGGGCTCCGGTCCGCAGCTTTGAGTTTGTTCGGTTTCATTTGGCACGGCAAGGTCTTTGTGTAGCGAAACCGAAAACCGATACAAACAGATACAGTCTGCAGGCGGCGACACACCTGAGTCCCCGACGACATATTCGCAGACCAGTGGGGCACGAATCCATTTTGCCAAGCACGTTGGAAACGCGCCCCACAACGATCATGCGACAGTTGACTGAAGCGTCGTGTCCCCCAGGAATAACCGTTACAACCGTTACAGGCCCTACAACCCCTACCATGCGGAAATCGAGATTCGCTGCACGAACATCCTCGTTCAACGAACGGGGCCACGTGGTCGAAGACAGGACAGAGTAACGATCATGCGGGTGCTAACGGTAATAACGGCTCTCGCGATAATAGCAAACCTAACAGTCATGAGGGTTACGGTTCGGATTATCCGGATCGTAACGGGTATAACCCCGCCATGCGACGAGAATCCCACTTCTTCCGCTCGACAACTGAACGCACGATCACCTACCTGGTCGGCCTGTTGTTGCTTGTCTTCCCAAGCTGCGCACGGAATCACTATCACCGAGCGGCGGATCGAGACACGTACAACGTGCTGGGCGAGAAAACCTGCTGGCGGCCGTGGCAATTGCCGGAGACCTACACGGTCAACGCCGATCCACGCTCGCGGTTATTTGACCCGAGCGACCCCAACGATCCGATGCTACCGCATCCGGGTCCTCATCTCTACGCCTATAAACTGCCGCAACTCTCAGGATCATGGGACACAGCACCAGAGGGACCCGAATCCATTCCGCTGCCGCAGAACGAGGCCCCATCCGAGATGTTGCCTGAGCCAGCCGACACCGCGGACTTGGCCGATCGTCCGATCCGGGTTGCGTCGGCTGCAGAAATCGACGGGCTCGGAGGCCCATCGTACGGCACCGACGGACTCCGCGTACTGTCTGCCGTGCACGTTAGCGATGACGCGGAGAACCCCGAGGATTCACCTTCCTCGTCGAAACCGTACGCAGATGCCAACGAAGGCGCGGCAATCCAACCCATCCCCCGCGCCTATTGGGACGCGCTTCCTCAAGGATGTTTGACACGCATGCTGGAGTTTGAAAGCGTCCGCGAAGAATATCGGGATACGTTCGACACGGATCCGCCGGAAACGCTGCGGGATCCGTCTCCCAAGCTGACATTCAACAACATTGTCGAGTTGGCCTACCTGAACAGCCGCGAGTTTCAGGCGCAAAAAGAAAGCCTCTATTTGGCGGCGTTGGCGCTGACCCTTGAGCGGTACGACTACCTGTGCAAGTTCTCTGTGGCGGGCAACGGCGTCGACGTCAACTACGATCACCTCCGCACAAATGGAGTTACAGCCAACTTCTTGGGCACTCCGTCGTCACTACGAGCGGAAAGGATGGTCGCGCTTGGCGGGACGTTCGTCGCGCGGTTTGCAAACACCGTCGTACTGACCTTCAACGGCCCCCAAGGATTCGCCGAGGACATCAGCTCGAACCTGCTGTTCGACTTTACCCAGAGCGTGTTTCAGCGAGATGTTCTCCTGGAACCGTTGATACAATCGGAGCGAAACGTCGTTTATGCGGGCCGCAACTTCGTCAGATTTCGCAGACGGTTCTTCTTCGACTTGGCCCAGACTTACTACCAGAACCTCCTGAGGCCTTACCGGGAGATCGAAATCGAGACGCAGAACTACTTTGCCATTGTGCGTCAGTTGGAGCAGGAGGAGGAGGAGGCGAAGTGGGGTGTGGAAACTGCAAGGTCGCGGATCCAAATCGACCAGACCGAGCAAGGAATGCTAGCCGGGCGCAGCGGCCTGATCGCGACCTGCAACGGCCTCGAAACAAGCCTGGACCAATTGAAGCTGAGACTTGGCCTGCCCACGGAAACGCCAATTAACATCGACTTGCGGGAGCTGGAAACGCTTACTCGCCGTGATGAAATCGAGGGGGCGGGAGAACTCATCCGGCGGGCTCGCAAACGAGTCAACACGCAACTTTCCAGCCAGGCTCCGGATCGAGAGGCGATTCTCAGTGCCGCGATTGTTCTGCTGGAGAGGGTCCTTCATTGGCGGCAACTACGTCAACGAATTGGGCAGGAAGGAGCCAACGAAGAGGAGCTTCGGGAACTGCGCGAGCTGCGGGCTCGTTTGCGGGTCGACGAATCATATCAACCGCTCGACCGTGCCGAGCAGCAGTTGGTGGCAATGAAACAGGCCGTGCCGCCAGCGCCGCCAGTTAACGTGTTCCAGGGTACGATGAACTTGGTGCAGGCCCGGCTCAAGCTGCTCGCGCGGCAACTTCAACTGGCCGACGAGCTGACTGAGCGGTCAGACGACCGCGATGTCGCGCTGGCTAGTTACGTAGTGCTTAAGGATCGCATTGACGCGATTCTGAAGCGTGTGGCGATGTTCCTTCAGGGTGACGAAAACGAGGATCTCAAAGCGCTGCAACCCGAGGCCGAGGACATTTTGCAGAAATTGGAGCGATTGGACGCCACCGCTCGGCGTATGATCCGCGTCCCCGAAACGCGGCCCGCTGCTCAGACCGAGTTGCAGCAGACGATGCGCGAGGTTCAGCAACTAATGGAGACGACCGACCGGATGACATCGGAAGCGCATCGGCTCACCCCGATTGATTTGTCAGTCGACGACGCGATGGTCACGGCGTTGGTGCAACGATTTGAACTGATGAACGAACGCGGATTTCTGGCAGACGACTGGCGAGGCATCAAATTAGCCGCGGATGACCTGAAATCGGTTCTGAATCTGAACGTTCGGCAGTCGTTCCCCCTGACACGCAACAACCGGCCGTTTGGTTTCAGCTTCGACGATAGCCGCACGGAACTGAGCGCGTCGCTCGACTTGCCGTTGAACCGTCGGCAGCAGCGCAATAGTTTCAAGCGATCGCTGATCAACTACCAGGCCGGCCGCCGCAGTTTGATGGCTTTGGAAGACGATATAAAATTCCAAGTGCGGGACGACCTGCGGCAGCTTGATTTGGACTGCGCCCAGTATGACATCGACATCCTCAGCTTGGCGTTGGCGTCAGAGCGCGTCTACAGCACGCAATTGGCATTCGCGCTAGGGCAAGCCGAAGGGGTAAACGCGCGGGATTTCCTCGAAGCACAGGAGGCATATCGAGACGCCTTGATCCGTGTCGCCAACGGCCGCTTCCGCTACATCGTGAACCGTGCCGGTCTTGCGCTCGATTTGGAACTGATGATGCTGGACGATGCCGGTCTCTGGCCGGAACTTACCAACGAAGACTACCAGCCGTCATTCGATCCGATCTATCCGTTTGATGCGGATCCAACGTACGGAGACTTGCCGCACGGCGTCTGGCCTTCGAAGAAGATCAAGCGGATGCGTAACGTCCCGCGGCCAGGCTACGAAGTCATCGGCGCGGGGCAGCCGGTGGATGGCGTCAGCGAATCAGAAACCGTAGACGACCTTCAACCTGTGCCGATGGAGTAAGGCAAGGCCAGTAATCACTCAAACGGCAAATGGATCAGCCCCGTCACTCGCCTGCTTGCCAGCGGGGAACGGTGTTCAGGACCAGATAGTGCCAATGCGTTTCTCGTTTCCGCCACCATGCGGCTTGCCCGCGTGGGGCGCTGTTTCCTTGGGAACATCGCTCCACGGAGACGAGTTCCGCGGTGGCGTGGGGCGGAGGGGAAAGGTTGGTTCTCAGGTGACGTGTCTGGTTTTGAGCATGGCTCCGCGGGGACAAGCCCCAGCGGTGGCCGGAACTCAATTCGGCGCTGGCGGGCGCATCGCCACAAATCCGGCCACGGCCATGATCACCGCCATCCCAAACAGGCTGCCGATCAAGACCTTGCGCTGCAGGCGACGGCGATCCAACTGTTGTTCCAGAAGGTCGCGGTATTGCTCGTCGTCTTCCACCCGTGCGCGGTGTAGTTCGATGCCCGGCTGTGGGCTTTCCACCGCCAAGACGGCAAATGCTCCGATTAGCAACAACAAGGACAGCACGAGGCAGAACGGTGGAATGATTGCATTCATTGGCAGCCAGCGATCATTCGTGACGTAGGGCTTCGATCGGGTCCATCAGCGCGGCTCGCCTTGCAGGGTACACTCCAAACAGGACGCCGATGCCGACGGAGATCAAGAACGTGAGCGGCATCGGCCACCACAGCAGGTGCGAGTCAATTTTGGAAAAATAAGTCACGGCGAAAGGAACACTGAGACCAAACACAATCCCCAGCAGACCCCCCGTCGACGACAGAACCACCGATTCGACCAGAAACTGAACCGTGATGTTCATTCGTTTCGCGCCGAGCGCACGGCGTATGCCGATCTCGCGGGTGCGCTCGGTCACGGTCGCCAGCATGATGTTCATGATGCCGATGCCGCCGACCAGCAACGAGATGCCGGCGATCGATCCGAGCACGAGGTTCCAGATCCGCTTTTCCTCTTCAGCCTGGTGGAGCAATTCCAGCGGCACGACGACTTCGATGTCCGCGGCTTTCGGATGAGTCTTTTCCAGCAGTTTGCGGGCCATGGCCGCTGTCTGACTGACGAGGTCTTCGTTGGACACGGTGAGGGTAATCTCGCTGAGTTCATTGCGCTCCATGTTGAAGCTGCCCGAGCTGACAATGATCTTCAGTTCGCCGAACCGGCTACGAGCCGCGCTCATCGGAATATAGATATCCTTGTTGAAATCCTGGTTGCCGATCGCCCCGGGCACCGCGTTCCCGCTTCCTTGTGGGTGTAGCACGCCGACGATCCGAAAGATCATGGTGCCCAA
The DNA here is from genome assembly GCA_016784735.1 of Pirellulaceae bacterium. Taxonomy (GTDB): domain Bacteria; phylum Planctomycetota; class Planctomycetia; order Pirellulales; family Pirellulaceae; genus JADHUC01. The sequence goes on from JADHUC010000073.1 coordinate 25,461, forward strand.
TCGAACTCGTTTCCCTACGGGGTCTTCGAAGTTGAACAGCCTTTTCGCCGCTCCGGCGCTCAGAACGGCGACGTTTGCCATCTTTTCTTCGTCGGGTCCGGACAGAAACCGGCCGCGCCGTACGCGGAGATTCTTGACGCCGAGGTATCCGGGGATCGTGCCGAGGATCCGTGCGTTGGAGATGGCGCGATTATGGGCCGCTTGCGCTCGCTTGCGCACCAAGGTGATGGGCAGGGCTCGATCGATCGTCGGCAGCGTGGCGGTCAGGAGTTCCAGGTCCCTGTACTTCAGACCGTAGTCCATGACGCGACTTCGCTTTTGTTCTTGCGAATTGTTCTCATCCTCGGTGTCCTTCTGATCCGGCTTGACGCTGCGGATGATGACGTTGGTGGCTCCTAATTGGCGGATCCGTTCCAACGCTTCGCGTTTCGAGCCTTCGCCGATAGCCAGCATGGCAATCACAGACCCCACGCCCAGAATCACGCCCAGCATCGTCAGCAGGCTGCGCAGCTTGTGCAGCAGTAGGCTCTTGATGCCAAGTTGGAAGGTCGTAAGCCACATGATGAACTATGTTGGGTGTCCTGCGATTCAGAGGGGCCCAATGCGCGAGTTCTGGTGTTGCGCTCTCTCGTAGAATGGGTCTCCCGACCCGTCGCATTCTGTGTTTGTCCAGTCGGACCGGGAGAGCTGACCGACAATTACTCCTTCGGCGATCCTCCGCCCCTGGCGCCTCGACCACGCCCACGTCCTTTCGATGCAGGCTTCTTTTCTGTATCACGGCTTCCAGCCGCTGGCTTGTTGCTGGGCGATTCGTCGGGTTTTTCATTATCGCCATCAATACCGTACACGTCCCCTTCGTCCGAATCGCCTTCGGGGTTGATTTCATTTCCCTTGCCTTCATCTTCGTCGACCAGCGACATGGGATTCAGCACGACTCGTTCGCCCTCTTTCAATCCTTCGCGAATCTCCACGAACTTCTCGTTCGTCTTACCAAGCGTCACCTTGCGGAGTTCGACCTTCCCGTTTTCATCGACGTAGCACCAATTGTCTTCGGCAACTTGGACGACGGCCTGGACCGGCAAGCTCAGCACATCCTCGACCCGTTCGACGTGGATGTCGACCACGGCCGACATGCCGGGCTTCAACCGTTCGACCTTCTCGTCGATCGTCACGATCGTGGTGTACACTTTCACATCGGAACTATGCCACTCGCCGGCATCGGCCAACACCGCAACCGACTTGACGGAACCCTTGTACTTGCGTTCGGGGAACGCTTCCACCGTGATCGTGGCGGGCAAACCCTCTTGTATCCAATCCAGTACCGACTCGTGCACGGTCGTCTTGACCTCCATCACGCTCAGGTCGGGCAGCGTGATGATCCGTTGTCGCTGGTGCACCGTCGCGCCTTCCTCGATACGCGAACGCGAATACCTGCTGTTTTCCGTCGCGTAGGTTACCATTCCGTCGTGCGGCGCGTAGATTTTGCATTTCACGAGTTGTTCTTTGTACTTGGCCAGTTTTTCCTCTTCCTTTTCCAGAAGCCGGTCCGCCTCGTTCTTGGCCGCCTCGGCCTGCATTAGCTGCGCTGCGTTGTCAACCTTGACCTGTTCTAAGGCCCGCTTCGCGGTTGCCACTGCGCCTTCCCGCGTCATCTTTTCCTTCTTGTAAGTGTATTCCACCAATTCCTTTCGGAGGGACACCTGTGTGGCCACTTGTTTGTCCGCCGAGAGCGCCTGCAGCCGCGCTCCTTCCAACTGGCCCTTGCTGCGATAGCCTAGCTTTTTCAGCTCCTCGATGCCCGCCAAGTTCGTCGCGTTTATGAGCCGTTTAAGCTCCGCCTCTTGGATCGCGAGGTCGATGAGTTGCAGGTCGAGTTGAAACGTCCCGCCGTCTTCGTCCTCGTATTGCTCCAGCGTGAGCTGGGCAAGCTTGACTTTCAACTCGGCTTCAGCCAGGTTCGTTTCGTTTTGCGTCTTTCGGTTCTCCAACTTGGCGTCCGCCTGAATCTGCTGGGAGCGGGCTTTCTCGGTCGCCAGTTCCTGCGTATCCAAACGATCCTGGATCAACGCGGAATCGAGTTCGACGAGCAAGTCGCCTTCTTTGACATCCTCTCCGGCCGGCACGATCGTCAGGATTTGTGTGCCTTGACGCTCATATCCCACATTTTCGACTTCGCAGCGGATCTCGGTCGTTTTCTGGCTCTGCAAGCTGCCGTTTTCGGTGACCTTGATCGGCAAGTCGGCGCGCTTGACGGTGTAGAAAACGAGCGTCTGGTCGGGGCCGCGAACGTCCGAGGCCAGAGTCCACACGGCGAAGCCTGCCAAGCCGGCTCCCGCGGCGACCAGCACAACAAGCAGCAACTTTCTCCCCAGCCGCCCACGACGATTTCGTCCGGTGGATTCCACCGTCGCCGCGCTCGGCACATCAAAACCAGGAACATCAGCCCGTTCGGGCAACGTAGTGGCCATCAATTTCTCCTAGTTCGCTGGACAGCGCTATTCTTCCCCCGCTCTCTACCATTGAACCACAGCTTGCCTGTTAAGTAAATTGCGCACGTGTCACTCAGATACACACGGATACAGTTTGTTGCGGAAACCCCACGAAAACCGGGCGGACCGATTCCACCGGCCGACAATCACTCGTGACGCAGCGCTTCGATTGGGTCCATGTATGCGGCTTGCCGGGCGGGATAGACCCCGAATACAATCCCCACGCCAAGGGAAATTACCAACGACAAAATGACCGACCACGGAGCAATGCGCGGTTCGAGCGTGTAGACGATCGGCGGCAATGCGTCCGGCGACATCATCGTCACTGCTGACCGCAAACCTCGAAACAAGGGGCCACACCACAGGCCGAACAGAACTCCCAACAGACCGCCGCTGGCCGTCAATACAACCGTCTCGGTCAGAAACTGCTGGACAATGTGCTTTCGTGTTGCGCCCAGCGCCCGACGGATGCCGATTTCGCGAGTCCGCTCCGTCACGGTGGCCAGCATGATGTTCATGATGCCGATGCCGCCAACCAGCAGCGAGATGCCCGCGATGACCACCAGCAACACATTGAACATGGCCCGCGTTCGTTCGGCTTGACGCAGCAACTCCTTGGGCACCACAACCGCATAGTCTTCCTTTTCGTGATACTTCTTGAGCAGAGTCTCGATGATGGCTGCCGTCTCGTCCACGTCTTCCATATTGTCAACCGTCACGGTGATCTGGCTGAGTTCGACCATTTCACCGACAAAGTTCCAACCCCGGCCGCCGCCAACACGCTTCATCACCAGATCGCCAACGCGATGGCGGAGGGTCTTCAGCGGAATGTATGCATCCAGGTTGTAATCGCGGGCATCCAGACTGCCGCCGATTGCGGCCGAAGCCGTGCGCGGCTTGGTTTGACCGATCACCACGTAGAATTCGCTTCCCACCCAGATCGTCTGCCCAATCGGATTCTCGAAGGGAAACAGCCGCTTCGCCGTGTCGTCGGCCAGTACAACGACCTTCTTGCCACGGTCGCGCGGCGTGAGCCACCGCCCACGAGCAATCTCTAGTTGATTCAGTTGGAGGTAATCCTCGACGCAGCCCACGAGCTTGGCGTCGGCAGTCCGGTTTCCCAGACGCAATTCGAAGCGAAGCTCACGCATCGGCACCGCGCTGCGAATGGTCGGAATGTTCTCGGTGATTCGACGGTAGTCGTCTCTCAGCAGGCCATAAGCCTTGATACGACTGTTGGCTTCCTCGTCCGAGCGCGTCTCCTTGCTGCGAACAATGATGTTCGTCGCGCCCAGCTCTTTGATCTGCTGCTGTGCCCGATAGCTGACACCTTCTCCCATGGCGACCAACCAAATCACCGTACTGGTACCGATGAAGATACCCAATGCGGCCAATCCAGCCCGCATCTTCTGCAGCAGCAGGCTCTTCAAGCCAAGTTGAACGGTTTGGAGGAAGGAGCTGTCCACGTTCTTATCAATCGCAAACGAGTGGCAAAGTGTTGTTATTGGAGTAGAGGCGGCAGGCCAGCCTTATGCCGTCTTCGTAGCGTGTTGGATTGGCACGTGGTACGTTCATTTCGACTTGGCATCCTGCAAACGCTTCAGTAATGCATCGAGTTCGCTGGCATCAACTTCTTCATCTTTGTTCGTATCGGCCATGCCGAAGGTGTGCCGGTCCTTTTCGGCGTATTCGTCGATCGTCAAAACGCCATCGCCGTTCTTGTCAGCCATCTTGATTATCTGGGCACCGGTAATCTTCGGCTTCGAATCCGTCTTCTCGGGCTTGGCCGCTTGTCGCTTAGACTTCTGTTTCTTGGAGTCGCCAGACGGCTTCGACTCGGTGCCGGGCTCGGATGACTCTGACTTCGACTTATTTGCTTTGGCGGACGCTTTCACCACCTCTGCTTGTGGTCCTTCGAAGGCATACGGATTCAGTGCTACCTCATCCCCTTCCCTCAAGCCCGCCTGGACGACGGTGAATATCTTGTTGGTGTCGCCGAGTTCCAACGAACGACGTTTCGTTCCCGCGGGCGTCTTGACCCAACAGAAGTCTCCCTCGGTTGTTTCTACCACCGCAGCGACTGGTATTGTCAGCACGTTCTCGTACTGATCCACGATCACTTCAACCAGGGCGCTCATGCCGGGCTTCAGCCCTGGCAACGATGGCAGTGCAATGGTCGTGTCGTATAGCACCACGTCACCGGTCAGCAAACTTGGCGGTGCTGCGACCGAGGCCACGGTGGAAACTTCGCCGTCAAGCGTCTTGTCCGGCAGGGTCACCCTGGCAGCCATTCCCGGCTTCATGAGTTCGATATCGGCTTCGCGAATACCGAGCTTCACTTGCATCTTGGACAGGTCGGGCATGAGCAGCATGACTTGCTCCATGTACACCGACGCACCTTCTTCGATCTCGGGTGCATTCTTCCACCGTGCGGCCGAAGGATGAATTACCAAGCCGCCCGTCTCGGCCCTGACGACGCAGTGCTTGAGTTCCTCCTTCGCAATATCACGGCGAATCCCGTCCATCTTGGCGCGTTCTTTGTTCGCTTCGTGTCTTGCTTTGCTAGCTTTCAAGTCGCCCTTCAGCGTTTCCAGGTCCAGCTTCCTGGTGTGGTCCTTCAGAACATCGATCTCGGTAACCTTGGCTTTTACGGCCAACCTGGCTTGCATGACAGCGAACGTTTTCTGCTCAACTTCCAATTCGCTTGCGTAGCCATTCGCAAACATCGTTATGGCATGGTCAAGCAAGTTCTGCCTGGTACGCAGGTTCGATTCGGCAATTGCCAGGTCCTTCTCCAGCTCCATCAACTGCGAGGGATACGTGCCTTCCTCGTACCGCGGAATCGCGAGCTTGGCTCTGGTGACATTAGCCTCGGATCGTTCGGCAGCGGATCTTGACCAATGAGCATACTTCGAACGTTCGGCGACGGCGTCGTCGATCACCTGCGTATCCAACCTGACCAGTTCGTCTCCTGCTTCTACCTCCGTACCGCTCTCGATCACCCAAATGACGGTGCTCCGACCTCGGACTTCGTTCTTGATTTCCACATTGTCAGAGCTCTCCAGAATCCCTTGTGCGGTAACCGTGACGACCACGTCGCCACGCGTGATCCTGTGAGTCAGCTTGGGACCGATCTCTTGCGACGAACTGGCGCCGGAGATCAGCGCGGCAACCGAAGCTGCCACGGCAACCACAACGATGACAAGCAGACCGAGTTTCCACCATCGGCCGCGTGAGGAATCCGGACGATCGTTGCGCAGTGGCGGACGCGGAGGTCGTGGACGGTCTTTCGCTTCTGGCAGCACATCAGTCGACATGATCGGTTTCGGTTTATTGAAAGTAGCAGGCACACTCCGTGTGCCGTCCGCCCGGCTGCGGCACACGGAGTGTGCCTGCTACTTTTCTTGCATTGTCTTCTCAAGCGGTTCAAGTACCAACGTCTGTGCTTCCTCGATCGAAGCAAGCGGATCGAGCACGACCTCCTCCCCTTCCTCAAGACCCGTCTTGACGACAATGAACTGGTCGTCGCTGTCGCCGAGCCCGAGCGAACGCCGTTGTGCTCCATCGGCCGTCTTGATCCAACAGAAGCCTCCCTCGGCGGTTTCTACGACCGCCGCGACTGGTATCGTCAGCACGTCCTCGTGCCGAGCCATGATTACTTCCACCTCGGCGCTCATGCCGGGCTTCAGCCGTTCTGCCGAAGGGAGCTTGACGATCGTGTCATATTTCACCACGTTTCCCGTCCACCAACCCGCCGGCCTTGTGATGGGGGCCACGGAGGTAACCTCGCCGTCAAGCGTCTCGTCCGGCAGCGTGATCTTGGCAGCCAATCCGGGCCTGATGCGGTCGACGATGGATTCGTGAATACCGACCTTCACCTGCATCTTGGACAGGTCGGGCATGAGCAGCATGACTTGATCCATATGGACGGTCGCACCTTCTTCGATCTCAGGTGCACCTTTCCATTCTGCAGCCGAGGGATGAATCACCAAGCCGCTCCTTTCGGCCTTCACGACGCAGTATTCGAGCTCCTGCTTCGCGAGATCGCGGCGCTCCGCATCCTGTTTGGATCGTTCCTCCTCGGCCGCGAGTCGTGCTTCGGCTGCCTTCAAATTGCCCGTCAGCGTCGCCATGTCCATTCTCTTGGTGTAATCCTTCAGAACACCAATCTCGGTTTTCCGGGCTTTCACGTTCAAACTGGCTCGCATGACAGCGAACGTTTTCTGCTGAACTTGCAGCTCACTCGTGTAGCCACGTTCAGCCATCATTTTGTCATGGTCAAGCATGTTCTGCGCAGTTACCAAGCCCGACTCGGCAATCACCAGGCTCTTCTCGAGCTCCATCAACTGCGTTCGATACGTGCCTTCCAGGTACTCCGGAATCGCAAGCTTCGCGCTCTCCCAAGTAGCTCTGGCTCGTTCGGCCCCGGACCTCGTCAGATGAGCATACTTCGTGCGTTCGGCAATGGCGTCTTCGAGCGCCAGCGTATCCAGCCGGACCAGTTCGTCTCCTGGTTCTACCTCCGTACCACTCTCGACCACCCAGATGACGGTGCTATCACCTCGGACTTTGTTTTTGATTTCCGTGTTGTCAGAGCTCTCCAGAGTCCCTTGTTCGGTTACCGTGACGATCAGGTCGCCACGAGTGATCGTGTGAGTCAGCACGGGGCCGAGATCCCGCGACGAGCGGTCGCCTGGGATCAGCGCGGCAGCAGGCGCCAACACGGCAACAACACCGATCGCCACGAGACCGCGCTTCCACCATCGACCTTGCGGGGAGTCCTGACGATCGCCGCGCTGTTGCCCGCGCGGCGGTTGCGGATGGCTCTGCGTTTCTGGCAGTACGTCAGTCGACATGATCGGTTCCGGTTTGTTGAAAGTAGCAGGCACACTCCGTGTGCCGTCCGCCCGGCCACGGCACACGGAGTGTGCCTGCTACTTTTCTCGCTTCGTCTCGTCGAACGGTTTCAACACCTCTGTTTGTGCCTCGTCAATGAAGGCAAGCGGATTGAGCACGACCTCGTCGCCTTCCTTCAGACCCGCCTTGACGATAATGAAGGAGTCGTCGGTGTCGCCGAGCCTGAGCGAACGCCGTTTTGCTCCATCGGCCGTCTTGACCCAACAGAAGTCCCCCTCCTCAGTTTCTAACACTGCGGCGACTGGTATTGTCAGCTCGTCTTTGTGCCGATCCACGATGATTTCAACCTCGGCGCTCATTCCGGGCTTCAACCCCTCTACTGATGGAAGCTCGATGATCGTGTCATATTTCACGACGTTTCCGGTCCACCAACCCGCCGGCCTTGTGACCGAAGCCACCGAGGAGACCTTGCCGTCAAGCGTCTTGTCCGGTAGCGTAATCCTGGCAGCCATTCCCGGCTTGATGTGGTCGACAATGGACTCGTGAATGCCGACCTTGACCTGCATCTCTGACAGGTCGGGCATCAGCAACAGGACTTGATCCTTACGTACCGACGCACCTTTTGCGATGTCGGGTGTCTCCTTCCATTCTGCAGCCGAGGGGTGGATCACCAAGCCGCTCCTTTCGGCCTTAATGACGCAGTACTCGAGTTCCTTTTCCGCGAGCGCGAGGCGACCCTCATCCATCTCGAGCCCCGCCTTGTCCGCTTGCAGCTTTGATTCGCTTGCGGCCAAGTTGCCCATCAGCGTCTCCCTCCGCATTTCCTTGGTGTATTTTTCCAGAACGACAAGCTGGGTCTCTACGACCTCCAGCTCCAATTCGGCTCGTCTGACCGTGAACTTGTTCCCCTCAACCTCCAATTCAGTCACATAGCCGCGGTTGAATAACTTCTCAGAATCTTCGAGCATCTTCTTGGCGAAATCTAGATTCGTCGTCTTGACTTCCAGTTCGCTCTCCAACCCTTCGCGCTCCCGTCGATAATCGCCTTCCAGGTACTTCGGGATTGCGATCTTCGCCTTCTCCACCTCAGCCAGGGATTCTTCGAGCGTGGCCCTCGATGTATGAGTATTCGTCGTTTGCAGACTGACGGCGTCTTCGATTCGCTTCGTATCCAGCCTGACCAATTCGTCGCCCGCCTTCACCTCCGTACCGCCTTCAATAACCCAGATGACGGTGTTCCAACCTCGGACTTTGCATTTGACTTCCGTATTGTTGGAACTCTCCAACATCCCTTGTTCGGTGACCGAGACAACCAAATCGCCGCGGATGATGATGTGAGTCAACTTCGCGCCGGAATCGTCTCGCGATACGGCGCCGGGTATTAACGCGGCAGCAGTCGCGATCACGCCGACAACGCCGGCGGCGAGCAGACCGCGTTTCCACCATTTGCCGTGCGAGGGGGGCTCTTGCGCAGCGGTTTGGTCTTCAGAGGCATGTCTTTCCGAAAACAAATCAGTAGACATGGTCAGTCTCCGTCACGAACCTGAATCGCTTGTTGTCGAGTCGTTGGTTGGACAGTGCCGCTTGGGCGCACATTCCGTGAATTCACTAGCCCGACGCGCCAGCGAGGGATCTGCCGTAACGATGTTCCCTCGCTGGCGCTTCGGGCTGCTGTGGGACGCCAACGTGGCGCTGTCCAACGGGGTTGAACGAACTGGTCCGCCAGGGCTTGGGCTCAAGAAGAACACCATAACTTGCCCGATAGACCATTGTACCAGCAACGGTGCGGCTTGTCCTGTTGCGATTCGGTATCGGAATGTATCAGTTTGTATCCGAGACGTTCGCGGTGGCGTGTGGTACATCCGAGTCCTGCGGAAGGAATCGCACCAGCTCGATCCAATCGGCCGGAAGCGGTGGTGGCGGGGGAAGCTCCTCCAGATCGGGATCCTCACCATCCAAGCCCTCGTCCGGGCTGGAGCTCGTCGGTGAGTCCGGAATCCACCTGCCTTCGTCATCCAACACCATGATGCCCAGTTCGCGGTCTAATCGCATTTTGGCGGCATAGTAGTTGAGCCAGGCGCTTAAGAGGGCGTTCTGCGAGGTGCGCAAGGCACCCAGCGCCTCCAGCAGATCCCTCGCTGCGGTTCGTCCAAATTGAGCCGGTGGTCGTCCCGGCTGCGGGGGCACCACAGGCTCATCAAGCTGTAATCGGTTCAGATTGACACGCCGAATCGCGATCACGACCGAGCGCCGCTGAATCTCCAGGTCCATACGAAGCTGCTCGATCTGTCGAAGCAGCCCGCGGAGTCCACCATGGAGCGAGTCACATGACTGGATGAAGGCGCGACGATTTCGTTGGTAGTCGATCAGTGACTGACGATAGTCGTTCCGCTCCAGCAATCGAGTGAAGGGCGCGTCGAATTCCATTCCCAGACGCATGGTCCCGGCTGGGGCGCGAAAACTTACCGGATTGTTTCGCGCCGTTCGAATATCACCACTCGCGGTGACATTCAATACCGACTGCAGAGCGTCGGCGTTGATTTGGATCGACCGCCAACTATCCACCAGTGCCGCCCGCCCATTCATGAAGTCCATACGATTGGCAAGGGCGGTTCTGAATGCCTCATGGGAGTCCATTTCGATTGTCTCGACGCTCACGGTTTCCAGGCGGGCACGCGCCTGAACGAGGACGGAGCCCTGAACGATGCGCTGGAGGTTACCGAGCCAGACGACGCTCTCTTGCCGGGTGACCTTCTTGATTTGCTCAGAGAGTTCGTCAGTCAGCGTTGTCAGGTCGCCGTCCGAAAGCTCGAACTGCTGTGCCGAGTCTGCCAGTCCTTCACGGAGTGGCCCCCCGTCTTCTGCGGCGAGACGACAGAAGCCCCCGAGCCAAGTGACGAGGTCGCGGACAGTGTCGTCCTTAGCTTGCTCAGAGAGTCTGTCCCGAAGTGTACCCAGGTTGGCCTCGGCCTCCTCGAACCGCTGTTCCAGGTCCGCCAATCCTCCGTGAAGTTGTTCTCTGTCCTGTTGGAACAGAGTCCTTTCCTCGTCCGTCATCGTTCGTTCGCGAGCCGGCACCGCCTCCTCCAAGCGAATGAGGTCCGGCTGCACATCATCCAGTTGGCGCCGAACCGGATCGACAAGCTCGGATGCCTCTGTCAGGATCTGACGAATCGGTTCGACGCCCACGTCGACCGGAAGGTCGCCAAGACGAACTTGCAGTTCGATAATCGAGTCCTCGATCGCGGTTGCCTCGCGAGAGACCAGTTGAAACTGACGAATCAGACTATCATCCAGTTCAATGGGCAGATCCGGCGGCAAACCAAGCGTGCCCATCTTGTAGCCATCCAGCAACTCTTGGAAGAGATTGTTGAGGACCAGCAAGGCGGCTCGATCGAACTCAATTCTCTGCCGAAGCTGGTCGACTTGCTCCAGGTTGATCGCGCCCATTTCTAGATAGGCTTCCAGCCGCGCCAGAGACTGCCCTTGAAGGCTGAGGTTGTCCTCGGCGTTGCGCTTCTGTTGGAGCGTTCGTAATAGACCGATATAGCCGCCGACGCCACCCGCACCGGCGACATTGATAAACGTGCCACCGCCGCCCCGCCGCGGTCCGGCGACCCCCAGATCGCCAATTGCGACTCGCGTATAGAAGCCCTGGCGGTATTGATAGTAGGCACGCAGGTTGGCAAGCAAAGCGCGTTCCGCGTTTGTCAATTGCTCTAACGCAATGTCGCGACCGGCGCCACGAAGCAACGGTTGAACCAGGCTGAAATTGACAATCGAGGAGGCAAAGTTCGTATCGGATCCGGTGAATTCGAATACAAACGAATTGGCAAAACCAACCAGAACTTCGCCTGCTGTGGCAAAGCGGCGATTAAGCTGGGCGTCTGTGTCGAGCGCCAGCGTGTTGCTCTCGCCCAAAAGACGGCCGCGGTGATCATACGTGTCGTTGTGGCCGCCGAAAAACTGCGTGTCCAGCCGAAATCGTTCCCTGCTGACGTCCAGTGCGGACAGATAAAGGGTTTCCAATTGGTCCTGGCGGGTCGGTGCGTGCATGTGGGCAAGCTTGAGCGCGGAGTTGACGTCGAGTTTGACTGCGCCATCTTCGCTGAGTTCGACATAGTCGCCCAGCGCCTCGCGCCATGCTGGGTTTTCCAGCTCGATCCGATCACCGTTGTTATGCCAGTGCTTCCAGCCCCTTTTTCCATCCACGCAATGCATGTATTGGTGCGAGGAAGGATCGTCCGCGGGCATCGGAGGACGATCTGGATCGTAGGGATCAAAGTACCGACTGCGCGGGTCGATCTCGATGCTGTAATCAGCCACGCACCATCGCGGATCTACGTTCTTCTCGGCGATAGCATCGTACGCCTCGCCGTCCGCCTGAAGTCGGTATCTGGTGCGCGAGCATCCGTTGACTGCTACAGCCGCGCATGCGAGTACGAGGACGGACATCCAAGCCGGATGAGGTCTGGAGGAGGCTCGCATTGATGTGATTTCGTTGACCCGATCGGAGGCTCGACACTCGGGCCGTGAAAGGTGCATACCGTTCCACTTGGTTCCTCCGTCAATTTGTAATCGTAATGCGGAACGTGCGTTCTTTAACGTTTCTACCGAATCCACAAAACGCGCAAACTAGGCAACTGAGCGAAGGCGCAAATCCACTTCGTCGAGAGCCCCTGAGAATCGACGAGCGTTGCGTCAGGTGTGGCGTTCGTTCTATACAATGACGAACCTACACCATTTACGCGCAGAAAGGCACGACCGATGTTGCAGCAGAATCGATGTTGGCTGAGTGGAATTGCCGTCGCAGGGCTTGTGCTAGCTGGCCTAACGTGTCGTCCGGCAACAGCACAGGAGGTAGCCGAACTCATTCCCGAGTACGAGTCCTACGCGGAGGCCGATTTCGTCAGTGCCAGTCGAGGCACTGTCAAAGCCAAGATGTTGGGCAGCAAGGGGTGGTACCTTGCGATCGAAGCGCCACCCGGGGAATCTCCCAGCCGCGTTACGCTGAACGCGAAGGACCAAAAGGTCTTGCGACTGCTGGCGCTTCGCGGCGGTGGTCGGCGTTTGGTGCAGAAGGGTGATTCCATTGATGTCATTGTCCCGGCGGACGGCGTGGGCTGGTTCTTCTTGTACGCTCCGTTCCCCGACGTGTCGGTCTACGATTATCAGCCAAAGACGCTCTTCAAACTGGCCGACAACACTCCCGCAAAGGCCAAGTATCCGGTGGTCGACATTCATGTGCACTTGGCGTTGGCGTCACCGGAAGAGCGATTGAAGATCATGGACGCAGTCGGTGTCGCCCTGGTTATCGACTCGCCGCTAGGGACGGCGACCGAATTCAGCTACCGGCGATTCGAGGAAAAGTACCCCGACCGATTCTTGACGTTTGGCAACGTCAATTTCTCGACGCGTTTCGACGAGGAGTTCCCCGGCGACGTGATCGCCAAGCTGGAATCCGATGCAAGCTCGATGGGGGTACCGGGAGTTTCCGAGGTGATCGACAAAGGATCGGGAGTATACGGACACGCACTGGTGCCCGAGCCGCGAGGGAACGTCTACGTGGACGACGATCGAATGATGCCGCTCTGGCGCAGCGCGGCCCGGTTGAAGCTCCCTGTGCTGTTGCACGTGGCGGAGCCAATCTGGTTCTACGAACCGATCGACGGCGACCACGAGTTTCTCCGGAGTCAGGCGTTCGGCTTTCGCTGGAGTCTTGCCGGAACGGACGTGCTTTCCAGAGATGAAATGATGCGCCGCCGCGACCGGATCATGGAAGAGATTCCCGATTTGGTGGTCATCGGTGCTCACATGGGGCACCTGGAAGACGACTTGGCCCGACTCGGAGAGACCCTCGACAAACATCCCAACTTCTATGTCGAGATGGGCGTGCGACACGCGTACTTGGGCGTCCAGCCACACACCGCTCGGAAGTTCCACATCAAGTACCAGGACCGCATCCTCTTCGGGCAAGACGGCGCACTGAACGCTTGGCAATATCGCCAGTATTTCCGTTTCATGGAGACCGACGACGACCAGATCGCGATTCGGTTCTGGGAACCGAAACTCTACGGTCTCAACCTGCCCGACGAAGTGCTGAAGAAGATCTACTACGGCAACGCTTCTCGTCTGTTTCCCAAAGTCAAGGAGAAGTTGCTCAAGCTACACCCCAATCTCGATTTCCCCGAATAGGCAAGCGCACCCAAATGGCGTACCAGAGGTCAGGGACTGTCCCGATTTTCGCGCAGGCTTTGCGGAGCGAAAATGGGACCGTCCCCTTCACGCCCGCCGCCGGGATATCGCCCAACTGTGGATTCTTATCCTCTCCGCTTACCCAACGCCTCGATAGCCTCGGCCACGGCGCGTCGGCGCTCGTAGATCGGCGTGGCATCGGTCGCAAACGTAGTCATGTCCGTGGCAATCGCAGCGGGCACTTCAAGTAGTGCTTCGTAACGCCGAGCCTCCTCGGCCGATAACTGACTACGATTCTTCTCCACCAGCTCTCGCAGCAGGTACAGGTATTCGTAGTCTTCCACCCCCTCGCGAATCATCTCCCAACGGATGCTGGAAACAGGCGGAGCGATCACGGGTTCCGAACCGGACTTGCCCGGCACGGCCGCGGCCAACGGCGGATAGATGAATCGGCCATCGCCGTTGCCCCAGTAGCGGCGGACTCCGCGCGGCGTCGAATAGCCGCTGACGTAGCCCATCGGGTCTTCGTAAGGATTCTGCGGCTCGTCGGGGAAGGCGGCGCTGGACGTCCAGTAGTTCGATTGCCACACCAGCGTTCCGACGATCTTACGCTGCCACGTCTGCCAGTGCCAAACGCGCAGTTCGGTGGCCGGATGGTCGATGAACAACGTGCAATACGGCGCCTTGGGCCCGGTGCACACGTACCACCAGAAACGCTCGCCGTGGACGCGCCGCTTCTCGGCCTCGTTGTGGTCATAGCTGGAGCTGACGGGACACCAGACATCGACCGATCCGGCCAGCACGTTGTCGGCCGGCTCTTCGGTCAGCATCCGTCGCAATCCCGGAGCGTATCGTTTCAAGCGGCGCATGCCGCCGGCCACAAACTCGTAATCTCGCGGCGCCGGTTCGTCGAACCAGTAGACGTAAGCCATGTCCAGCCATCCCTTGTCGCGCAGGTGCTTCTCAAGCTGACCCACGTAGTTGGAAAACATGGCTTGATACTCCGGCGTCTCTTCGTCAAACGCACCGATTTTGGGCGCGTGACGGCTGTGGAACGTACCGCCGCCCATTCCTTGGATCGGCAAACGGTAACCCGTGAAACCGTACTGCTCGACGGCATGCTCCATCGCGCGGTCGAACGCACTGAAGTCGACCTCCGCTCGCGGCGGATCTTGGTCGGAGAGGAACTTGACGCGAATCGGATCCAGCGGCGTTGGGTCGTACGGACTGATGCGGTGCTCGGCAAACGACTGGAGGTACAAATCCAGCACCTGGCGCTTGTCCGCTTCGGTCTTCAGCCCGTGATAACGAAAGATGTTGCCGACGCTAAAACCGTAATTTGTCTCCAAGTGGTTTCGCTTCGGCAGCGCAAAATCCCATACGTGCAGCCGCAACGGAATCTGCGCGGAGAAACCCTTCGCGCTCAAAGAAACATGGCCCGCGTAGTCGCCGGGCTCCGCGTCCGGCGGCACATGAACCAACACCCACAAAGGCTGATTCTGCCCGGCCGCCACGTTGATCGGCTCGTCCAACGGCGGCAGCGCGTCGGGCCACCATTCGCGTATGCCGGTCTGATCGGTCGGATGATGAACAAAGTGGTAGTAGACCTGCAGGATGCGGATACTATCCGCGGGAATCGTCGCGCCACCCGGACCGACCAACGAACTGGCTCTGGCCACAAGGCCCACAAGCGGCTCGGTGGGCCGGACGATGATCTGCACGGCTTCGTGGTCATGCCGAGCGGCCTCGAATTGCACGGCCGGCGACGACGCCTCAGGCAGCGCTCGACGACGAGGCACCTTGTGCGTCGCATCGCACCACCACACAGCCGTGTCGCCCGTGATCCCTTCAATTCGCTGGCCGTAGTCGGTGCGGTAGAAGTCCGGGACAGAGATTGTCAGCTTGGCCGCGGATACGGAACCGTCGGCAGCAACCACC
>JADHUC010000074.1 GCA_016784735.1 Pirellulaceae bacterium
TGACGTTCACTCGAAAACCCTCCGTGACCAAGTGATGGGGACGTTGCCTTCCCCGGAAAAAGATCTGTAATTGCGGGGAGTTTTCGAGTTTCTTGTCCCTCCGTCAACCCCGGTCCCAAGGGCCTATACTGGTTCAAGGTCTAGAGACTCTTGGTAACACGCTACTGATGGCCCGATGTCTGGGAGAAGACCAAATCCTCATCAGCCTGTTGGTTCAGTATGCGATCGAGCATATGGTAATCGACGTGCTGACGCAGGAGCTTACGGACCTGGACGCTGCGCACCTCGACGCTCTCACAGAACGCCTTGACGGTCTGCCGAAAGGCGGTTCCCTGCGAGCGGCGTTTGAATTCGAACAGAGAATCTACGTCGGCTGGGCGCGACGTGCCGTGCGGGAATCGGAAGACGATGCTCAGGCTGTTCAGACGCTGCGCAGTATCGTTGCGGAATCGGCGACCGATGAGAACCCGTTGCCGCATGTCTCTCGCGAGCAAATCACAAAATGGCTGGACGGAACCTGGAGTGACTACAGCGAGATCCTGAAATTGCTCGACGAGTCTCCGGACGCTCGCAAAGAAAAATGGGGCGCGTTGCAGCAGCGAGTTCGGGCGGAGAATCCGTTTAGTGCGGTGGTTCTTCCCGGTCTGGGGCCCTGCTGTGAAGTGCGAGACAAGAACACAGCCATTCGCGCCTTATTCAAAGCCGCGATCGTCATTGCCCGCGACGGCAGCAAGCGGGTTCCCGGACTCAGAGATCCATTTGGTGATGGGTCATTCGGATACAAGGAAACAACGGGAGGATTCCGCCTCTGGTCGCAGTTGGAATTCCGCGGCAAACGCGTTGAATTGGCCGTTGGCAGCGTAGAGAAGAACTAACCTCGCATTTCCCTGTCTTCGGACGCTGTCCACTGCTTGTCGAAACCGATATAGATTCTCGCGTTTGCGTTTCGTGCGAGTTCCTGAAGGGTCCGCAATTCTTCGAGCCGCAGCAACTCGGGATGTTGACTTAACACGTCGCCGGCTTTCTGTCGCTCTTCATAGATGCCAGTCTCGGTTTCGGCTCGAAGACGAGCCGCCTCAGCCTCGGCTTGTTGCTCAAGGCGACGCGCTTCTGCATCGGCTTCGGCTTGGCGACGACTTGATTCGGCGCGGGATTGGGCTTCGATTTGTTCGACCTCGGCACGCGTACGCGCCTCGACCAATTGGGCTTGGCTATTCCGTTCGGCTGCCAGCACGCGGTTCATAATCTCCTGGAGATTGCCAGGGAAAACCAAGTCCTTCACGTCGGCGCGCCGAATCGCAACGCCGTAGCCGGCCGCGGCTTCTTTCACGTCGGTCAGGATTTCCTCGCTCAGCCGATTACGGTTCGTAAGGATCTCTTCGAGCATCATCGTGGCGAGCGAACGGCGGGCGGCCAGTTGCACGTCGCTGTACAGCCTTTCTTCGTAGTTGGCCACCGTATGCAGAGCAGCTCGCGGGTCGGTCACGCGGAATTGGACGAGGATGCTAACCCGAATTGCCACTTTGTCCGCCGTCAAGATCTCCTGGCCCTTGATCGTCAAGTCGCGTTCGCGCATGTCGACCAGGACCACTTCAACCTTGGGCTGCTTCTTGAAGCCAAGAAACGCCGCGCGAGGAATCTCGTATCGTCCGGCTTCCAGCACCTTGGTCATTTTGCCGTCTACGTACCACAGCCCTCGGTGAGTGTCCTTGATGATGATTTCTTGGCCCGGCTGAGTGATCATGGAAGCACCTTAGCGAAAGAAAAAGCGCCTCGAAGCGGAGCCGATGTGGAGAACGAGCTTTCAGATTTGGCAAGTCTGAGCAACCGAACCTACTGGTGGTAGCAGCAACCATTTGGCCGCTCGCTCCGGACTCCGCCGAGGCTACGTCCTACTATAGCGGATCACGACCGCGAGGCCAAACAGGTAGGTCCCGGCTGCCGGACGGGACCTCGTATTCTGGCATGATTCAGCCGAGCGGAGTCGATTGGAGGTTCATCGCTGGAGTTCACGCTTCAGCGTGTCTTCCGGCACGCTAAAGCGTGAACTCCAACAAGCCGAAGGTCCCGTCCGGCAGACGGGACCTACCTCTTGGTTGCCAGTCCCTATTCAGCCGCCATCACGACGCGGAATCCTACGTTGAAGACTTTCTGCCAATCCGGGTAGTTCTGACGGAATGCGGAACGGGCTCGCTTTGGGCGGTCGTAGAAGGAACCGCCTCGCACCACCTTCGTGCCTGCGGCCCGCGGATCGTCACGGCCGTCGCCGGAATCGTAGGGGTAGGGGCGGTAGGCCGTACGGGTCCATTCGGCGACGTTGCCGTGCATGTCGCACAGGCCCCATGCGTTTGGCGCGTATCGGCCGACGTCGCCGGTCACGACATTGCCGTCGTTGACCGCGTCGTTTGTGGGGAGCCACTTGGGCGAGTCACGCCGCGTCAGGTTGTTTAACTGCTGGTCGGCCAGGTTGGCTAGCTTGCTGTAATCCGATTCGCAGTTGCCGTAATACATCGGCGTATCCGTGCCGGCGCGGCACGCGTACTCCCACTGAGCTTCGGTCGGCAAAGTGAACCGTTGGCCCGTCTTCTGTGACAGCCAATTGCAGAACGCCAACGCTCGATCCCAGGACAGCCGGATGGCAGGTTGTCGAGGACGGTCGACCGCCACGCCACGACTGCTGTGATCCTTGTTGAAGATGCTGATGTAGCCGACGTCGTGTGACGAATCGAAGGCGGCCAACTGGTCGTTGGTCACTTCGAACTTGCCCATGTAAAACGGCTTGTCGATCTTCACAGCCGTCTGTGGATACTCGTCCGGATAGCCGTCCGGCGATCCCATCACGAACTCACCGGCCGGAACCAATACGAGGTCCATGACGACGCCTTCGGCAAGGTCGATTTGCACTTCCGTCGGCAATCCTGGGGCGGCTTGCCGTCGTTCGGCTTCGGCCAGGTCGAACGGCCAATTGGGTACCTTCAGGTTCTGCGGTTTGCGTTCCGGCGGCGCCGTTGGCTTGACGAAGTCAGGCCGCTCGGGCGCGGGCGTCGGATACTCTTCGGGGTTCTCGGGCCGGTTGGCAAACAGTGTCCGCATCTCCAACCGCCTCGCTTCGCCGTCCGAGTGGTTGCCGCCGCGATGCTCGTGCCAGGTGCCATGGTCTGGCACGTTCAGATCAATCCACGTGACCAAACGGTCCCAGGCCTCGCCATCCAACTCGACACCGTGGTGGCCCTTCGAGAGCATCTGCACCAGTTCGCTGACGCTGGCGTGGTATTCCAGCGGCTTCTGCATGAAATAGTCGCTCTCCGGGCCGGGCCGACGTACGTAGGGGTGCAGGTCGCAATACGAGGGCGTGAAGTTGCGGAACGGACTCGGTCGGTCAGCTATGAAGTTCGGCCGATCCTGATGCTTGCCGTCGTGACACCCGACGCAGTTCTTGTCAAGGACTGGTTGCACTTCTCGTTTGAAACTGAACGGGCGTGCCGGACCGTACCAGGGCGTCATCTCGGACGGCGCACGCTCCATGGCCAGGGTCGCCTTCGACGGTGGCGTGGTATTCTGGCTTTCGTGGCAACCGACACACGACAGGACTTCACCGGGCATGGCCGTGTACCAGCTTCGCATGATCTGCAGCGCCCGACCGTTTTCATCCAGCGGCTGTACGGCGATGGGCACGTTGGCCGGCACCTTGAAGTTGGCCGAACCGTCGTCTTCCACCGGTACCGTGCCCAGGATGCGGCGAGCGTCCCAAGGCCCGTCGATGCCGATGTGGATGTGGCCGCCCATGCCGTTATAGGCATAGTGGAATTCGTAGATTCGCAATGATTTCACCGCTCCGCGTGGAACGCCTTTCAGCCCGTCGCCGGCATAGATATCGGACAAGTAGATCGTAGCATCCGGCTTGCTGGGATCGACGCGATCTTTGAGGACCGGCGGTCGCGGCGTTTTGCGCAACGGCACGGGTTCGAACAGCACGTTTCCGGGCTGTTCCTTGATCAGCACCATGTTGTCGAAGATGTCGACCAGGTAAATGCCCCACAACGACTGGGCGGTCGGCTGCATGGCCACCACGAAGTACTTGTCACTGAGCGGATACGGGTGCAGGAACTTGGGCCACGAGTTGTTGACGATCGCGTCGCCGATGTTCGCCTCGACTTTGACACCATAGCCCGGGATCCGTTGCACGGCACCGTTAGCCTGATGGCGTCCCAGAGCCGGATCGAAGACCAGCAGTTCGCCCATGCGCGGCACGCCGTGGTGGCCTGAGATGACCGCCACCACCTTCGAAGGATGATCCGGTATGGGCCGTGCATAGAAGGTCGAATTCGGCCACGGCGAATTGCTGCCATAGTACTGCATCTGGTTCGTGCCGTCCGGGTTCATCGAGAACAGCAGGCGGGTAAAGTAGTGGGGCGAATCGGAATACTCCCAACGCGTGTAAAGAACACGCCCGTCGTTCAACACGGTGGGGCACCAGTCGTGGTCCTGGTCGAAGCAAAGTTGCCGAGTGTTCGAGCCGTCGGCGTCCATAATGAAGAGGTTGGCCACGGCGTTCCCGCCGCCCACGCACGGCACGCCTTGGAAGCAGCGAGTCGAATCGAAGATGATCCGCCCGTCCGGCAGGTAGCAAGCGTCGTAGTTGTCCACGTCCGGGAACTCGCCCGGCGTCACCTGCCGCAAGCCCTGGCCATCGGCGCCGGTTTCCCAGATTTGGAAACGGTTGTGGTTGCCAATCATGGAAAACAGCATCCGGTCGGCGTCGAAATGCAAATCGACGTCGCCGACGAAGATGTCTTTCTCCGGCTTGAATAGCGTCGTGAGTTCTCCGTTCGGGCCGACCGGCGATAGGACCGCGATCTCGTTGTTGAAACCGGAACGGGACAAGGCACAGTTGCCCTGCCAGTTTTGCGGCAGGCCGAGGGCGGGGCTGCTGGAACTGCGTTTCACAAGCAGCAAGCGATCGAAGTCCAGAAGCGGATTGGACAGCAACGCGTCGCCCTGCAGCTTCTGGAATCGCTCGACCAGATCGGGAATCCGCTGTGTGAGGCTGCCGTCGCCCGTTGCCAACGCCTTTTCGATGTCGGTGGCCTGGCGTTCCAGATCGTCCACTTGTTTCAGGAATTGGCTCGCCCCGGTGTACTGACCGGGGTAACTGTTGCTCAAATCCTGAATCGCCATTCGAAGTGCGTCGAAGCGGATCTGCTTCATCTCGGCCGTCCGGTGACGAAACAGGCAGACTTTGGTGAACAGTCCCAGCCATGCCGTGTCGCCCGGGCGCGCGTCAGTCTCCTTGAGCGACTGTAGCTGGCCGCGAAAGCACTCGCCTTCCCGGCCGCAATCCCGAATCGCCGCTTCGACCATCGTTTCGGTCAATTGAAGGTTGTCCGCCGAAGCGAACCATTCCAAGTGTCGATTGCTCGACAAGTAACGCTTCATCCAGCCGGCTTCCAGTGGGTAATCGGCTTCGACTTGTTTCCAAGCATCGAGCAACGGATCGGAAGGCTGCGCGGACGGGTTCAGCGTGAAGAAGAACCCATGACCACCGCTGTTATTGAAAATCTTCATCAACAGGCGGTTTTCGCCTGCTTTGAAATCGAGTGCGGCGCGGTCCTGGTTTGCTCCGGGACCCCGCGGAACGTCGTGGGAGATGACTTGCTTGCCGTTCAGCCACACGACTAGCCCGTCGTCGCTGCCGAATCCAGCCGGCAGGGACACCGGTTGCTGGGAAGTGATCGTCCGGAACAGATACGTCGGGCCTCGGCCACCGTCGGACGGTAGATTGTGAACTCGGCCGTCAACCCACCCCAAGTTCTGCTGCCACCGCGGCTTGCCGTCCGGGTCTTTGGCGTCCAGGTCGACCCCTTCTTCAGGAAACAGGGCGTCCGCGAAACGGGCGGCCTTCATTTGCCCCGTGGTAAACCACACTCCCAGTTCGATCGGCTGGGGTTTGGCCGTTTCCTCCTTGGGTTTGGCGAAGCTTGCACGAGTGGCCAGCATGGTTTCCGGCCACGTAGCCTTTTTCACGTAGCGCTGGCCATCGTCAGCCGCACCGCCTGAGGTTGACAACATCAATACCCAAACGGAAAAGAAGGACAAGACGGTCGTTAGCCATGTCGTTCGTCGTGTCATAATTGGCCTCCTCGGCAGGCAATGCGATTGAGGAAAAGGTAGGACGATTAGGTTCCCAGTGTACCCTGCTCCAGCGGCCAGAGCCAATAGGAGTCGCCATCGTCCGGCTTGCGGGGGCCCGAGGTCCGACGGAAGGCCGATTGCAGGATGGGTCGCCAGATTCGACCGTTTTTTGGATTTGTGCAATAATTTTCTTGTCAGATGGCGAACCTTTTCGCCGATGACGCGTCTAGAATGACGTAACCGGCCAAATGTCCGGTTTTGGGGGGAGATTTTGTGGTTCATCCCCACAAATCGACTCGTCCCGAGCCGACTTTGGCGTTACACTTGCAGTTGGACCCGCAATTCGTTTCGCGGGGATCAAATTGCAGGACACAGCTTGCTCTTTCTAGGTTCACTCTCTGACTGCGTTGGAGGACGCCAAGGAGTACTGAGATGCGAAGCTTCATCATTGCCCCCACAAATATGGATTTCGTCGATGGGTGCCAGAATGGCGCCGATGTGGCAGGCATGATCGGGCTGCGCAAGCAAGGACTCCGCTCCCCACGCTTCTATGCCAGACCGGTCATGCCCGCGCGGACGTGCCTATCAGGCTCGACGACGTGCCATGAACCGGAGCGGCATCTGGCCAATTGCAGGCCGGAACGCGCTTGTTCGGTCAAACGCGACTCGCATTGGCGCATGTTGCGCCCGGCGAGTTCGCGGCGATCCGCGGCGATAGGTTGAGTTGACACTCCGACTTTGACCTATTTTGGCACCGCGGAAGCCCGACCGGACCCTCGGCCACACGGCTGACGGCACCCTCGGACTGCGTTTTGCCCGTCGCCATGCGTTTTTGGCCGTTTCGCGTTGGTCTGCTCGTTTTGCAGCCGGCAAATCAGGGAGGTGGAACCATGACTACTCGCACTACCACAACTCGAACCATCAACGTCCGCACGGCTACCGTCGCACAATTGGTGCGCGCCGCGCAGGCCGGCAACCGCGAAGCGTTCGGCGAGCTGTTCGAGCGGTTCCAGCGACACGTCCTTGCGATCGCCTTCGGACGGCTTGGCGACTACGCCGACGCACAGGAACTGTGCCAGGACGTCTTCGTCCAGGCATTGCAGAAGATCAAGCAGTTGCGCGATCCGGAGTGCTTCGGCTCGTGGCTGCGGTCGATCGCGCATCGGATGGCGATCAATCGAGCCGTACGGCGCGGCCCGGAGTACTTCGCTGAGCCGAACGCCTTGGCGACAACCTGCGTCGAGGACGAGACGCCGCTGACGGCCGCATTGGCCGACGAGCGCCGGCTGCACGTGCGGGCGGGCTTGTCGCGGTTGCGCGAATTGGATCGGGCGACCCTCGAGGCGTTCTACGTCAAGGGACAGTCGCTGAACGAGATGAGCGACGAGTTCGGCGCGCCGCTGGGCACGATCAAGCGGCGTCTGCACGTCGCTCGTAAGCGGTTGGCCAAGGAAGTCGAGCCGCTTGTCGCCGTCTAGCGATTAGACAACAGACGAGGCCCGCAGCGGAAGTCGCTGCGGGCCTTTTTCGTACGAAAGATGAAGCTTCTCGCACGAACCGAAAAAGAGGGCAACGATGGAAGAATGAAACTGCCGTATGGATGAGTATTGCTGGCCCACACAAGCCCGAAGCGCCAGCGAGGGAACACGTTGTGGCAAATCCCTCGCTGGCGCTTCGGGCTTGTGTGGGACAGCAGAGCAGCGCTGTCCGACTAGTCGGCGGTGTCAAGCGGCGGCGTCTGCAGCAACTCGTCGGATACCCGGCGTTCGACAATACGTCCGTAGTCGTCCATATTTCGTCGCTGGCCTACCGAGTGCCACGGGCCAATCTCCTCCAACTCCGGCATCAACTCGACAAGCTGATCGACCAGCATTTGTGCCAGGCGTCGGACCCGGACCGTCGGCGCCAGTTCGAGAATGGCGGACGCGGTCTTCATAACGCGTACCATGCGCGCCCGCTCCAGGACCGGACGCGACAACGGCGTTCCGGGGTCCTGCAGCAAATCCGAAAGGGGTACGGCCAGCGCGGCCTGCCACCTGTAAAGCTCGCTTAAACGAAGATCCGAGGTCTCGTCCTCCTGATCCTTCGCGTCGGTCACGTTCGAACCTACTTGGCGCGCAGCCGTCCGCAACGACATGCCTTGTTCTTCGCGGACGGTTCTGATCCGATGCAGACGTTGATCGCCGTTCGTACGCTGCGATACGCCGTTGGGCCCTACTGATGGCGAGCCATTACAGCGCTGCGCATCAGATTCGGCAGCCTCCATCTCCTTCCCACCTCCTCTGTTCGCTTGCCGGACCACCCGCTGATGGTGGTGGACAACCGGCACTGGTGTCCATGTCTTTGGATGCTCGGAAGTCTTGGAAAGTTCCATCTGCATATGCCTTGTTCGATGCGGAGCGGAAAAATCGCTAGAATTGGGTATTGCGACAGGTCCTTGTGCCGCCTCGATCGTGAGTCAGGCAAGTACGTGCGGTCGCAGTACGTGGGGCACGTTTCCAACGTGCCGTCGCAGAAAACCCTACGGACATTGGCACGTTAGAAACGTGCCCCACGTTGCCGAAGGTGCGACCAATGCCTTTCCTTGCCGACTGGAACCTGTTCGGGTGGTCAATTGACAATCCGGCTTTGGCCGGTAGGATGACTTGTTCGCACGTATCTCCCATTGGGAGTTAACGTTACGGAGATTTCTATTATGACAATGACTCAGTTGGAATCAGCACGCACCGGCCAGATCACGCCGGAGATGGAATATGCTGCCGGCCGGGAGAGACTGTCGCCGGAGACCGTTCGTGAGGAGATTGCAGCCGGCCGGATGGTCATCACGGCCAATAAAATCCACGCGGCGGGGCGACTGGAGCCAATCTGCATCGGAATTGCCGCCACATGCAAGATCAACGCCAACATCGGCAACTCGGCTGTGACCGGCGACGGCGAGGACGAGCTGGAGAAGCTGCACACGGCCATTCACTATGGGTCGGACACGGTGATGGACCTGTCGACGGGCAAAGACATCGACAGAATCCGCCAGGCGATTATCGACGCCTCGCCGGTCCCGGTCGGCACAGTACCGATCTATCAGATGCTGGAGGATCTGGACGGCAATATCGAGGACATGAAGCCGCAACACTTCCTCGATATGGTCGAGCATCAGGCCAAACAGGGCGTCGATTACATGACCGTCCACTGCGGCGTGTTGAGGGAACACCTGCCGTTGACGGCCAAGCGAGTTACCGGCATTGTCAGCCGCGGCGGGGCTCTGATCGCCAAGTGGATGCTCGCGCATCGAAAGCAGAATCCGCTGTACGACCATTTCGACGACTTGTGCGTCATCATGCGCGAGTACGATGTTACCTGGAGTTTGGGCGATGGTCTGCGGCCCGGCTCGATCGCCGATGCCAGTGACGAAGCGCAGTTTGCCGAACTCGATGTGCTGGGCCGCCTGGTCAAGCGAAGTTGGGCGGGCGGCACACAAGTGATGGTCGAAGGCCCTGGGCACATTCCCATGGACCAGATCGCCATGAATATCGAGAAGGAAATCGAAGTGTGCCACGGCGCCCCGTTCTACGTGCTGGGCCCGCTGGTGACGGACATCGCCCCAGGCTATGACCATATCACCAGCGCGATCGGAGCCGCGTTGGCTGGCTGGAGCGGCGCGGCGATGCTGTGCTATGTGACGCCCAAGGAACATTTGGGGCTTCCCAACAACGACGATGTAAGACAAGGTGTGATCGCCTATAAAATCGCCGCCCACGCCGCCGATCTCGCGCGGCATCGGCCGGGCGCCCAAGATCGGGACGACGCCCTGAGCAAAGCACGCTTCAATTTCGACTGGAGCGAACAGTTCCGGTTGGCACTGGATCCGGACCTGGCTCGCGTCTATCACGACGAAACGCTGCCTCAGGACACGTTTAAGAGCGCCCATTTTTGCAGCATGTGCGGCCCCAAGTACTGCTCGATGAAGATCACCGAGGACATCCGGAAAATGTCCGACGACAGCGAACTCGTTTCATTGGAGACGGCAAAGACCGAGACTACATAGCCTTGCCAATTCGACATCCGAAAATGACTGCGGATGTTGCCCAAAAGTGGCTTTCCTTGTTTAACCGCAAGCCAGAGGCGTGCGCGGGATCGCCAGAACGCCCGCCACCTTCGCGCACGCCTCTGGCTTGCGGTTAAACGAGGCGGCCTCAACACGAAGGTAGATCGGCTTGTCAGGGATGGACCGTCCAGCAGAAGAACCGGAAACGGCCCACGAAACCGCCGCCGGCGACTCGTCAATGAACGCGCAGCCGAAGCTCTATGGCGACCGGTCGTTCTGGGGCATAACGGGCACGCAGTTCCTGGGCGCGTTCAACGACAATCTGTACAAGCAGCTCCTGCTGTTACTGTTGGTCGCGGTGCCGGTTGCCGCAGGCGGCCAGGGCAAGACTCGCGACTTGCAGTGGCTGGGGCTGCTCCTGTTCTCGCTGCCTTTCATCCTCTTTTCCGGCTACGCGGGCTACTTGTCGGACCGCTGGAGCAAACGCCGGGTTATCGTGGCCGCAAAGGTCACCGAGATCGTCATCATGGCGGTAGGTGTGGCCGGCTTCTTTTGGTATGCCCAGTCCGGGCTTGTTCCCGTCGTGGTGGTCGCGCTGTGTGGCATCTTGTTTCTGATGGGTGGCCAGAGCGCGTTTTTTGGACCCGGCAAATACGGCATCCTGCCCGAGATGCTGCGGGAACGGGATCTGCCGGCGGCCAACGGGCTTGTCCTGATGACGACATTCCTGGCAATCATCTTCGGCAGTGCCGTCGCGGGTGTGCTGATGGACTGGTGGGGCGGCCGCCTGTGGCTGGCCGGGCTGATGTGTGTGGGTATCGCAGGTCTGGGTACCGCTACATCGTTGGCCGTCCGACGCGTGCGTCCTTCGGCCCCCCAACTCAGGTTTCAGTGGGAGATGGTAGCCATCCCCCGTGACATGCGGCGTTTGCTGGCGCAAGACGAGCCGCTGCGCCGGGCGCTGATCGTCTCCATCGTGTTTTGGCTGACTGCAGCCATCGTGCAACCCGCCGTGAACGCGCTCGGCATACTTCAACTTGGCCTGGACAACCAGAAGACCAGTTTCCTGGTCACGATCATCAGCTTCGGAATCGCCATGGGCAGTGCCATCGCCGGGGCTGTCGCACGGGGTCGGATGCGGGCTCCCGTACAGCGTGTCGGCGCCTGGGGCATGGTCGCCTTTCTTGTGTTGATGGCGGCCCGCGGCGGTCCCAACGATCACTTGCTGGGCTACTGGGGCAGCTTGGCCGTGTTGTGCGTGTTGGGCATGTTCACCGGCATGTTCGCCGTCCCCTTGCAGGTCTTCCTCCAGGCCCGCCCGCCAGAAGGTCTGAAAGGCCGGATGATCGCCACGCAAAATCTCCTGAATTGGATCGGCATCTTCGCCTCCTCTGGAATCTACTGGGCCGGCGCCGCATTTCTGCGTTGGCAGCAATGGCCGGAGAACGGGATGTTTGCATTGGCCGCGCTGCTGATGCTGCCGGTGGCGTTGTGCTATCGACCGGAGGCGAACACCGTGGCGTGAACGATCGCTATCGGCTAGAGTGGAGTTTGAAATGTCTGCACATCTCGTTTAACCCGAAGCCGGAGGCGATGGCGGGCGATGCGCGTGGACCGTCCATCCTACTTCCCGCCATCGCCTCCGGCTTCGGGTTAAACGAGGACACGCGAAACCTGCGGCACCGCAACTCAGATTGATACCGTTAGCACGACGGAGGGAACAACTCATGCTGGGAGTCACGCTGAACGCCGACGACTACCTCAAGCGGCTCAACCAAGACCTGGACCGAATCGACCGCGCGGCCGTGACTCGATGGGCCGATCTAATCTATCAGGCGTGGGAACATGAAAAATTCGTGTTCTTTATCGGCAATGGCGGATCCGGCCTAACGGCCAGTCACATGAGCGAGGACTTGGGAAAAAGCTCACTGCGCGAGGAGGACCTGCAGGATGAAACCAAACGGCGCCTGAAGGTACTCAGCCTGACCGACAACATGGGTTGGATCCTGGCGTTAGGGAACGACCTGGATTACGACCAGATCTTCGTCCAGCAGCTCATGAACTACGGCAGCGCCGGCGACTCGCTAATCGCGATCAGCGGTTCGGGCAACAGCCAGAACGTGCTGAACGCCGTCGACTGGGCCAATCGTCATGGACTGAAGACATTCGGCCTGACCGGCTACGATGGCGGAAAGCTGAAGACCATGCAACAAGACGGACTGCACGCCGCCCTGGACGACATGGGCATGGTCGAAAGCATCCACCTATGCCTGTTCCATTGGGTCCTGAACGACGTTTTCGCCCGAATCAACAGCGAAGGCCGATATGCCAAATGACAGGAGGGCAACCATGTCGAAGGATCGAAGACGTGACCGGAAACGGCAGAAGAAGCTGGCGCAGAAGCTAGCAGAAAAGAAGCGAAAGGCAGACTTGGCTGAGTCGCTGGCCTACATGGGGAGTAAGTACCAGACCGAAAAACTTGCGCCGACGTGGATGCACACCGAAGTCGGGATTTACGAAACCTACATCATGACGGATCGAAAGCTCCTCGACGAAACCGTCTTCTCCTCGATTGAGACCCTCATTCGGAAAATGCGAGCGGGGACGCTGCCGCCGCTCCCCGATACAGATGAAACCCACTATGAAGTTGGGGGGGAGGAAGACCTGCTGATCGAGAACATTCGCCGTAGCTGGGCGAATCGCTTCACCACAGAATCGAAACCCTCCAAAGACAAGCTAATCGGCGTCCTTCGCTCGATCCTCGGCTCCATCAAGAAGGTCAAGTCCCCCAGTCCTCGATCCCAAAGTTACTTGCAGCACATCGCCGGGTTCCTGACCAAGAAACTCGGTGTCTCGGTGAAGGCATTTTCCGCTGATCGGAAGCCGCTGCCGGAACCGGAAGAGGACGTACTTGTGCGACTCGGACGCCAATGGAATGTGGATGGCAACCGAGAAGCAAAGGCCGCGTTTCTTGAACTTGTCAGCGATTTGCGGAAAAGCGGACAGGCTGGCCGAGTGATCGACGCTTGCCATCTGCTGGTAGGGGAAATCTCCGATCCATCCTCGGAAGTGGTTGCTGAACTGACCGGACTGATCGGATCGGCCCGACTGTCGCTCGTGACGGAGATGGGGTGATTCCGTGTTTCTATGACTAGAGGCGGGGTGAAACGAGAAAGCCACGCCAGCGACAAGCCGGCGTGGCGAAGTTCCCAGTTGGTTGACATGGAATCGAGCAGGAACGAGAGTTATCGCCTCCCGTAAACCGTGACCGAGGTGCCGCAACTCCACTCTTCCAGGATTTCCCCCAGCGGCATCGAATCGTCCAGGGGGTCATAGCCTTTCCTGAAGGCCATACACTGCTCGCCTCCCGCAATCGCCCGGAATTCGGCGTGGACGCGGTCCCATCCATCGTCGAACCAGTATTCTTCGGGGACTTCGAGAAACGCACCCCATATGTACCATTCGCCATTTGCATCCACATAGGGCGAGGAACTCGAACGGGTCTCGCCGATCTTCCGCCAGCCGCCGTCTGGATGGCGGGCTTGGATGATGACCCGCTCTCGCGGCTGAAACGTTGCGCCAGCAAACACCTGTGGGCCCGCTGTCTCGATATTTCCGATAAAGTCACCGTCCTGAGGAGTGACCATGCAACCTGTGGAGCACAACGCTACCGCCACGGTCGCAACTGCAGCCAAGCTGTGAGTGATCTTTCTCATCGCTACTCTCCTATGGATTTTTCGTCCGGCGATTCCGTTCCACCAGGGCCCCGTCACTTGGTGAACCGATTGGGCGTTGATGCGGCTGGACTTCCGTGATGGTGACGCACCTCGGCGTTGGCGTTCCCGAACCGCGTTGGCCGGCCACTCAGGCCCGGGCGCATTCGTCTCATCGGCGAGGCCAAAGTGAAACGTGGGGACACCCGGTGTGTCCCCGTCTTCTTTCATACTCACCAACGGGATGAAAAACCCATCATTCAAGCTTGCCCAGATGGTTCGACGGGAAAGGGCGATGGGATGTGGATGCACTAGCTCGTCTTTGTCGCAATCGGATATACTGTCTACGTCTGCCATGGCAGGGAAGGGCTGAGCAATACGATACTGACTGGGGTCTTAACGCATGAGCGAGCATAAAGAGCTACTGGACGAGGCTCGAAGATTCTGCGATCCGACAACGGGCGAAGTGGTTCAGCGCATTCCGGAAGAGCTGATGAAGACGCTTCGCGAAGCCAAACTGGCCCGGGGTATCCCCGGCAAGCCAAGTCAACGTACGGAGAGCCATGCAACTTGGTTTGTGTTTCTGAACAGCGAGATCGGAGATCGCGTCCTGGCCGAGTGGCGCAAGGCGAACGCAGCCCGGAAACGAGGTCGCAAAAAGGCCATACAAGGCCCAGAACCAGAGTAGCTTTCGAGTGCCGTTCATACGGCTTCAGTCGGTTGTCCGAACTCGAGAACGGCTATTCGTACTGCACGCTGGCAGCGTGCAGTGCGTTTCAATCGTGGGGTAGAGTATCTCCCGAGTGACAAGCCCGTTCCTCGGCAACGCCCGGGTTTCCATCCACTACGGAGAACTAGGGAAGATCGAGCAACAAGTCGAGCAATTCGTTGTTTTTCTTGTCTTTCACCTTGTCGTCTTCGCCGCCGTTGCCGTCCAGATCGGCGAAGAACCAATCGAGGTCTTTCTCTCCCTTCAGCGTGTCCTTTTCGCCGTCATCCCAGATCGTGGTATCCGGACCTAGCGAGTCCAGCTTGACCCCGGTGCCGGCGAGGATCGCTCCTGTGCCGTTACGCAGATTGTCAACACGTTCACCGTAGCTGTTCGACGAAGACCACTCGGCCAGGATCAAGTCCAAAGCAGCGACATCATCGTCGAAGGCGGAAAAGCCACCGACAAGCACGTCGTCTCCTTTGCCGCCGCGCAAGTCGTCCTTTCCGTCGCCGCCGATCAGAACATCATCGCCGTCTTCGCCACGGAGTTCATCATCGCCGTCGCCGCCAACCAGATTGTCGTTGCCGTCGCCACCTCGGAGATCGTCGTCGCCAATGCCTCCCAGCAGGTGATCGCTCCCACCGCGGCCTTTCAGATTGTCGTTTCCGGCACCTCCATCCAGCACATCGTCGCCCGCGCCGGTATCGATATGATCATCGCCGGCGTCGCCAAAGACAGTGGCTGGGATGTCGAGGCCACCATCAGACCCTCCGTCGGAGCCACCGTCGCTGCCGCCCATGACAAAATGATCGTCTCCATCGCACAGGTGCGCTACGATCTGCAGAATCTCGACCTCCGCCGGATCGAACACAAAGACATCGGCGCCCCCATCACTGCCGCCATCGGATCCACCGTCGCTGCCTCCGTCCGAGCCGGCCTGGTCGAACTGCGCCACGACCTTGATGCTGCCGACGTTTGCGCCGTCGGAACCTCCGTCCGAGCCCCCATCGGAACCTCCATCGGAACCTCCATCGGAACCTCCGTCCGAACCACCTATGCGCGTGACGACGATGTGGTCTCGACCAGCCGTCCCGATGATCTGGAGTACGCCGTCCTCAGTCACGCGGACACCTGTGACGGCCAGCGAAGTCGTCGCCGCGTCAGACCCTGTGTCGTCATCGGACAAAGCGACTGCCACAGTGAAGACGCCGCCACCCGTGTAGACATGATCGGCGGTGAACGTCCCGTTGCCCTGATTGATGGTGGCTGTTGACGTGGTGCCATCATCCCAATTCACGAGCGCCGTATGCGTGTCCAGACTACCGATGTCGCTGAAGGTGCCGGAGACAGTAACCGTATCCCCAGGCCGAGCCTTGTTCTCAAGCGTATTGCTGCTGACAATCGAATCGATCACCGGATCTACGTTATTCACCGTGATATCCACGCTGGCACTGGCCGTGCCGCCATCGTCGTCGGTCACGGTTGCGTTGATCGTATAGGTGTTGGACGGATCGCCGGTTGGATCATCGTCCAGGTACTGGTGCGTCGCCGTAAACGTGCCGCTGCCGGCACCTTGGGTCACCACGGCTGCCGAGGACGCTTCACCCGCTCCCCAATCAATCACGACGGTGTGCGTATCCTGGGTGCCCACATCCGTAAAGCTGCCGGTCACGGTGACCGAGCCGTCTTCGTTGATCACGGCTGAATCCACACTCAGGCTTGCGAGCACCGGATCCACGTTGTCGACGGTGACTGTGAACGTCTGAGTATCTGTCCCATTGTCGTCGTCTGTGACGGTAAGGCTGACAATGTACTCGCCGTCGTCCGCAAAGACGTGCGAACCCGAGATGCTGCCGAATCCAGCGCCCTGGGAAACCACTGCCGCATCGACAGGTGTGCCGTCGCCCCAATCTATGGTCGCGGTGTGCGTATCCAGCGTGCCGGGGTCGCTGAACGTGGCGTCCAGAGCAAACGAGTCGCCCTCGTCGATCTGGTTGGACAGCACTGGGTCTCCCGCGTACTTCGCCACAGCAAAGTCGAACGTGAAGCTGTCGCTGAAGTCAAATGTGGTCCCGGCGACCACAATGCCGCCGTCGGGGAGCACGGCCACTGCGTGGCCGAAGTCCTGTGGCGAGTCGAAATCAGTCGTCGTTCGCCCGCCGTTGCCGAAGCCTGTGTCGAGGGTGCCGTCGCCGTTCAAACGGGCCAAGGCAAAGTCTAAGCCGGTCGCGCCGGCGCCGAACAAGGTGCCGGCAGCCAGGATTTTACCGTCGGGCTGCACAGCCAAGCCATTCGCTCGATCAGACGCTCCGAAATCGATGGTCGTCGTGCCAGAACTCCCGAACGCCAGATCGAGACTGCCATCGCTTTCGTAGCGAGTGACCGCAAAATCCTCGAACGTGAGAGGGTCAATTGTGGTGTCCACGACGAGGATCTTGCCGTCGGCCTGGAGGACCATATCCTGTAACTCGAAATGCGACCCACCCAAGCCAGTAACGGCCGTGCCGCCAGTGCCGAAGCTAAGGTCCAAGCTGCCATCGCTTTCGTATCGCGCCAATGCATGTTCAAAGCCGGAAACACCGGACGTTTCGCCAGCCACAACGATCTTGCCATCAGCCTGGACTTGGACCGCTCGCGCCAAGTCCGCGCCCGAATTGAAGTCGGTGACGGACCGTCCGCTCGTCCCGAAGCTCGTGTCGAGCGAACCGTCGGAATTGAAACGGGCGACGAAAAAGTCGACGCCGGTGGTCGTCGCGGTGAATCCGGCCACCGCGATCTTGCCGTCAGGCTGTAAGGCGACACCACTTACTTCATCGTGCGTCGGAACGCTCGGCGAGCCGAAGTCGGCCGTCACCTTGCCGCCGATGCCGAAGTCGGTGTCCAGGCTGCCGTCGCTGCTGTAACGGACCAGAGCGACGTCAGCCGCGGTCGTAATTTGGTGCGAACTGCCGGCCACGACAATCTTTCCATCGGGCTGGATCACGATTCCGGCTACCCGCTCAAAGCCGCCGTCACCGACGTTCGTCGTAACCATGCCGTCGGAGCCAAAGCTCGTGTCCAGCGTGCCGTCGGTGTTGTAGCGGACGACGGCAAAGTCGTGATTTCCCGTAATACCGAATACGGTCCCGGCAATCACTGTCTTCCCATCCGGTTGGACTGCGACCGACGCTTGGTCGACGTTCATCGTCGGTCCCGAGAATCCTGTTGTGACCAGGCCATCGCCATCGAAGCTCGCATCCAGGTTTCCATCGGTGTTGTAGCGAGCCATGGCGACTTGAAAATCCGTCGGTATGGCACCTTCTACTACCATTCCGGCCGCGATGATTCTTCCATCGGCTTGCAGATCGACAGCCAGGACTGTTGCACTGATCGAACCAAAGTCTGTTGTGACCAGTCCCGCGGAACCGAAGCTTGTATCCAAGGTGCCGTCGCCGTTATAGCGGGCCAGTGCGAACGCTTGGCTACCGGGGCTGGCCGCAGAGCCCGCCAGTACGATCTTGCCGTCGCCCTGGATCACGATATCGCCGGCGGCATCGGAATGCGTGTTGAAGTCGGTCAACACGATTCCGCCGGCCCCGAACAACGTGTCCAGGGAACCGTTGGCATCATAGCGGACCAGGAGGAAATCCTGCGTCGTCGATGTCGAGCTGCCCGCGACCAGAATCCGTCCGTCCGCCTGAACCGCCACTCCACTGGCGAAATCGTCCACCGAACCGACATCAGTAATCACGACACCGGACGTGCCGAACGTCGTGTCCGGACTGCCATCCGAGTTGAGACGGAGAGTGAGGAGATCTTGTCCCACACCGGTCCAAATCGCGCCGGATACCAGGATGCGACCGTCGCCCTGAAGTGCCGCGCTGGTGACTTGTTCCGAACCGAGCCCCGTGTCTACGGTCACTTGGCCTCCGCTGCCAAAGCTCGTATCGGCGCTGCCGTCAGTATTGTATCTCGCCAGGGCGATTTCTTCGGTCGAGCCACCGAATGAAGTGCCTGCCAGCACGATCTTGCCATCGGGTTGAATCAACACGGCACGGGCTTCTTCGCCATTGCCGGCGAAGTCGGTCGTCGCCACGCCGCCAGCAGCAAAGCCGGTATCGAGGGTGCCGTCGGCATTGAAACGCACTACCGCAAAGTCCGAACTCGCGCCGCCAGTGACCGAACCAGCGACCACAATCTTGCCATCGTCCTGAATCGCGATCGCGGCCCCGAAGAAGAAATTGTTCGCCAGACCAAGGTCTATGACGGCTTGGCCGTCGTCGCCAAAACTGGCATCCAGACTCCCGTCCGGATTGTATCGCAGCAAAACGGAATTGAATGTGCCGAAACTCGTCTGGTGAGCCAAAACCACGGTTTTGCCGTCGGGCTGTGCAGCAACAACGTCCAAGGCGATGTCGAAGCTCGGGCCCAGTACGTCGGTCGTGACCACGCCGCCCGTTCCGAAGCTCGAATCCAGGGACGCCGGATTCGGGCCGAATTGCAGCGTTGGCGCCACGTTGTCCACTGTCACCGATGTGGCGGCCGAACCAACACCCGTGTCGTCGTCTGTGACTGTGGCCGTGATCGCGTAATCGTCGGATGGGGTCGCGGTTGGATTGTCGTCCAGGTACTGATGCGTCGCCGTAAACGTGCTGCCGCCGGTAGCGCTGCTCCCGAACGTGTAGCTCTCGACGTTGTTGGGACTGAGCGGATCACCCCAGTTCACTTCCAATGTAAACGTATCCAGCGTCCCCGGATCGGTGATCGTGCCGCTCAGTGTCGCCACGCCATTCTCTTCGATCGCCACGAGCGGATCGAGGGCGAGCGTTGGCGCCACATTGTTGACGACGACTGTTTCCGTAGCTGAGCTGCCAGCGGTGGGAACCGATCCAAAAACATCCAGCGTCGTGCTGAAGACCATATCCGTCCAGTTTTCATCACCATTGGGATCTGAGCCTGGTATTTCGAGGTCGATTTGGTCAAACGTAATGCTCACATGATCGATAAGACTGCCAGAGAAGTCGGTTCCCGGCACGCCCGATGATAGATCGCTCTCAGAAAACGTCTGCCCACTCAGGAGCGATCCAGTGGGTCGCTGCAGTCGCCAGAACAGTGGATCGTCCGACCCGTTCGTCAAGTAAGATACAAACGCCGGAAAACTGGGATCATCTGCCACGGAGGAGATCGTGTGTGTACTTCCTTCGAAAGAAGGGTCAATCAGTCCAAGTCCAGAGAAGATCTGCGATGTGGGACTGCTTACCGTTCCTCCGAAACCCACGCCGATTCTCACTTGAGGAAACTGTCCAGTCGTTCCCCCGCCGCGTATTCGAAAGATCGATCCGAGCTTGACTATCTGGTCATCATCGGTCACGGTTGCCGTGATCGTGTAGCTGTCGAACAGGGTCGCCGTCGGATTGTCGTCTAGATACTGGTGCGTAACGTCGAACGAACCGCCGCTGACTGGCACCGTCTCCGGCGAGCCCTCACCCCAGTCGATCGTCAGCGTGTGTGTATCCAGAGTGCCTACGTCGGCGTAAGTCCCCGTCAGATGGACCACCCCGTTCTCGTCCACCGACGTGGCCGATAGACCGGACAGAGTCGGCGCTATATTGTCCACCGCGACAGTAGTCGTCACGGTTTCCCAATACGCCCCTTCCAGGAAGAAACGATTCTGGTAGTCGCCAGCGTCGTGATACACGCCTACGTTATCCCTGAAGAAATACGATGGCGAGCCCACCGTGCTATTATTCGTCGTCGCCACACCTCGGCCGTCTGCGCCAAACAAGCCGCTGCCGAATACCAAGGCGTACCACCCCGGCGTCAGAGTCACAGAAGTGGGTGCCACAAACTCGTCCGAAGGACGGTCGATCGGGATCAGCGTTGTGTCAACCACATCGGCCGTTGTTAGATTCGCCGAATCGGGAAAGTCGGTTGGGCCCGTGAGACTCACAACAACAGCGAAGATCGATTTGCCCTGGAACAGATTGCTCGCAGCGAAATGCCCTCCGACGGCGCTTGTGGTAAAGGCCGACGTGACCTCGAATCTGACACCTGCAAACTGATTTGAACTAACAACTAGCCCGCCGGTCTCGCCTGTCGGGCCAAGCAATGCGGTCTGATAGACGGTGTCATCGCCGCTTGTGTCGTCATCGGCCACGCTCACGGATATGGTGTAGTTGTCCGACGACGTCCCGGTTGGGTTGTCGTCCAGGTACTGATGCGTCAGCGAAAACGCCTGGCTGCCTGTTGCGCTGGCGCCAAAGGCATACGTTTCGATGTTATTGGGCGAGAGCGGATCGCCCCAATCGACAACCAAGGAGAACGTGTCCGGCGTACCCGGATCGCTGATGGTTCCGCTCAACGTCGCTACGTCGTCCTCGACGATCATGTCCACTGCATCGAGTACGACGGTGGGAGCCACGTTTGCGACGACCACATCAAAGGTCTGCGTCGACGACCCGCCGTCGTCATCGTGCACGGTCGCCGTCACGATGTAAGTTCCATTGTCGGCATAGGTGTGACTGTCGTCGATCGTGCCCGTCGTGGCGACGCCTTTGCTTCCGTTGGTCACGCTGCTGGGAGACAGTCCGGTTTCCGTCGTGCCATCGCCCCAGTCAATGTCGTAGGTGAACGTTTCACCACCCGCCCCATCGAAAAGCGAAAAATTGTTGACGCCCACAATCCGGAACGGGTTGCCGTTACTCGTGCCGTTGACTTCGAAGCGCTTCCGGTCAGGAAAGTCAGCTAGTTCCAGGTCGAATCCTGGTAGACTGTCATCGGAGAACACGGTTCTGGTGCTATCCAGCAATTGGAGCGAGATAGAACCACTGCCCTGGTCCACTACAATGTCTGTTGACTCCGAATGGCTGGAGAGAAACAGGTCGTCGTTGTTGGTCGCACTATCCAGAACCACGATGTTGAAAGCGCTACTCGAATCCGTCGTGAATGTCAGGCCGCCGACGTCGACCGAAAACCCAACGCCCGACGGCAGCGTGGGGAATTGGCGGTACTGGCCGATCGACGGATCAGAATTCGAGTCAACCAACGACAGCTCGTAACCGACCGTTCCTTGAAATAGGGTCCCAAGGCTAACGGCTCCGCCAAGTACACCTGCCGGATCGTCCACAAACGTCACCGGACCAGCAAATTCGTATGAATCCGCGCCTTGGCTGAAGCCAGGATCGCTGAAGTTCATCTGTGCCATCGTGAACAAACTGCCTTCGTCGGCAGTCTGATCGGCGACAGGCTCAAGTGTCGGATCGACGTTGTCGACCGTCACCTCCAACGTGCCGGCGTTCAGGTGCGTACCATCTTCGTCCACGAGATCGGCGTTGACTGTGTAGTCGTCCGGACCGTCCGCGTAGACATGCGTTTTGACACCGCCACTGGTGAACACTTCGACCGGCGAGCCGTCGCCCCAGTCGATGTGCCATTCGGTCACCGTGTCGTCGCCGGGATCGGTGATGGCACCGAGCGTCAGGTTGTACGTTGAACCTTCGTTCACCGACGTCGGGCCCGAAACCGTCAATGTCGGGGCCACGTTGGCCACGGTTACAGCCTGAGAAACGACCGACGATGAATCGCCATCGTCATCGGTGACCTTCAGGGTGACGGTGTAATCATCATCATCGCCCGGAGTGAAAGTGAAGGTATCGCTAAGTCCAAGATTCGATGCGGCACGAGATGCGACTACACCGCTCGTTGAAGACAAGGCCTGCCACTCATAGGTCATCTTGTCATCTGGAAACGCAGGATCGGTTGCGGAGCCGGAAACCGTGATCAACTGCCCTTCGTCCAGGATGCCAGCCACCGAATCAATGGATGCCGTCGGAGCCACGTTCAACACAAAGACACGCGACAAGGCGAGTGTGCTGTTACTAAACGAGTCGGTGACGCGAAGCGCGATGTCATGGTGATGGGTTCCGTCGTGCGTTGTGGCATCAAACAGGATGCTTGATCCCGTGCCGCTCACGTTGAAGTTCGAACCGTCGTAGTCAAGATCCCATTCGTAGGTCAAAGGAAGGTCCCCTTCGGGATCCGATGCCGTAGACGTTAACGTTATTGACGATCCTTCATCGACCTCGAAGCCGCCGCCAAAGGGAGTTGAGATGTTTGTGTCGTGGTTAATCGAGACGACCGGCGATTGGTTCGCAGATGGGCTGATCTCCACGGACGTCTGAGCCTGGCCGCCATCGTCGTCCGTCGCTTGGAACGTGATGACGTAGGTACTTCCGGCCTGCGCTTGAGTTGGCGTCCAGTTGACCGTCCGCGTGACCGTGTTCCCGGACGAGAAACTCGATAGGGTCATTCCCGTTGGTGCATTCAACGGCTGCAAGTTAGTGATGGTGCCGTCCGAGTCTGAGGCCGTGATGCTAAAGGTGATCGCCTGGCCGGCGACGGGCAGGAACGGTCCGGAGGGATTTGCCGCAATCGTGGGCAGATTGTTGGTGTTCGCGACGACCCGGAGGATGAAGTCAACCGGCACAACGTTACCGCCGTCCGAAATCAATATCTGGGCTGCTCGCTGCGTGCCCACGCTGATGCTCGTGACGGTGTCACGAATGTCCCATGTCACCAATCCCGACGAGCTGACCGAGAAATTGGGAATGGCAGACAGGCCCGAATTCGTGGACTCCGAAAAGGCCAATGGGTCGTTGTCCGGATCGCTGGCCGAGATCTGAAATGTCGCGATAGTATCATCTTGGACCTGAACGATCGGAGCGATGCTGCTCACCGGTGGCAGATTGGGGTTCGACGGGTTCGTCAGGTCCAGAGTGGCCTGCACGATATAGTTGCTGCCGTTGATCCCGCCGATTCGGCAACAGGAACTCCAGCCAACGGTGTACGTTCCGTTCGCGGCATAGGAGTGCGTCAGTTCGGCACGCCCTACCACAATGTCATTCGCCACGTCGATCGAAGTGACCGTCAGAGAGATATTTGACGAGCTTCCGTCGCCAAACGTAAAGGACGCCGTGTTGATGGTGTCACCCACATCCGGACGGCCATCAGACGCGGAGCCGGAGTACGCGGTTCTGCGCCACGATTGTTCGATATCAAAATCGACGGTTCTTGTCGAAGGGTTCGAAATCTCCCAACTGATCGTGCCGAACCGGAAGTGCGACAGCGCCGCGTTGTATCGCTCGGCGACCTCCGTCGAGATCAACTGACTTGTCTCAATTGTGCCCGTTGTGAACTCCAAGTCCCAATCGCCGCCCGAGCCGGTCCAGTCGACCGAGGCGGCTACGTCTGCGCCTGTGTAGTCGCCGATCGCATTGAGCATTTGCACGCCGTCCGTGCTCGCTGCGATATTGCAGCCGTAGAAGAGCAAGTCGCCATCGGCAGCGAGCGATTGGCCGATGGCGGAGAATTCGGTAGTGAACTGTGCAATATTGTCATTAGTGAAATGCTGGTCGGACAGTAGGAACTCGCCAAAATCGCCATGCGAAATCACGTGAACGGCCGCGACGCCTGTCTTCCCGTCCAGGTAGTCGACGATCTGTTGTAGGCCCCCCGAAGACGCATCTAGTTGCACCACGGTTCTCTGGCCGCCAATTCCCGATACAAGAGTGCTCTGGTCAGATACGGCCGAGTCGATGAAGACAAACTCGCCGCCCAGCGATGTATCGCCAGCCAATAGCCGACGGTCTTCCAGCGTCTCCAGACGAAGTT
Source organism: Pirellulaceae bacterium (assembly GCA_016784735.1). Lineage (GTDB taxonomy): Bacteria > Planctomycetota > Planctomycetia > Pirellulales > Pirellulaceae > JADHUC01. The sequence goes on from JADHUC010000074.1 coordinate 24,248, forward strand.
CTCGACGCGCCATTCGCCTTCGGGCGTCTCGGCGGCGTCTGGAATTGAACCGACTTCGGCGTGGCTTGCGTGACTTGAACAGCGAAGTAATCGCCATCGTTGTTTCTCCTGTGTCGAGCCTGCCGCTCGCCTAAGAAAAGGGCAGTTCTGGACTTATTGGGTTAGAAAGGGCTAGAGAAGAACGTGCCGTCATCCGCGTGCCATTCACGGTTCGTGGCGACTCGACTTACTGGGCACGCTCAAGTTCCGAAAGCGAATGCATGCGTTGGAAGTTTTTTTCCTTATTCTTGATTTCCTTCTAATGTGGCACTATGGCAACCCTTGAAGCGAGCATTCGGCGTGTGAAGGGCCCAACCGTCTCGATCAGACGAGTTAACGTCGCGTCGCGGCTGACGGTACTTTTGGCCATGCGGCATTTTCCTTTTGAATGGAACCTCACCTTGCATTTCCAATGAGTGGATTCGTGGAATCAGCGAGCAACTCCGTTCGTGCGTCTGCATCGCGCCAGAAACGAAGCGAGGAGCGGATTGACCAAGCCCGCACCGGGAACGGCGAGGAACTCGGAGATTTGCTGGAGGCCACGCGCGACTATCTGCGGATCGTCGCCCGGCGTCTGATCGACGACGATGTGCGGGCGAAACTCAGTGCTTCGGACCTGGTGCAGGAGACGTTTTGCGAAGCCCACCGCGACTTTGGCGGTTTTCAAGGACAAACTCATCGAGAACTCGTCGCCTGGTTGCACCGGATCCTGGTCAACAACCTTTTGAATCACTACCGGTCGTATCGCCGGACGCAGAAACGAAAGGTGTCCCGCGAAATGCGCTGGCATTCGGGCGTCGCGGAAACTCAAGGCATGGCGAATCCAGGAGACTTGACCCCCAGCGGCATTCTTATGAAACGCGAGGCGTCCGAGTTGCTGGAACAGGCGTTGTCCCGTTTGTCGGTCGATCACCGCGAAGTGATCCGTCTTCGGCATCATGAAGCGTTGCCGTTCGCCCAGATCGGGCGGCGGATGAATCGCTCGGCCGATGCGGCGCGGATGCTTTGGGCGCGAGCCTTTGAACGACTTTCTCTGCTGCTCGATGCGACATCGTGACAGATTTCAAACCAGCCCCGCTTAAAGATCTCCTTGAAACGTGGCTCGCCCAGCGGCTTGACGAGTCGTCGGGCGACGAACGTCAGGACGTGGATCGAGACCGGGACACGACCGCGCTTCTCGAATTCCTCTCCCGGGCCGATCGTTGTGCCCAGATGCTGCAAGAGGCATGGCCCGTTGAGCGTACTGGCGACAATTCCGGCCACGAGACGGAGGTGCAGCACGACAAGCCACTTGCTGACGAGACACTGACAGAGGACCGGCAACTTCTGCGTTTCGACCGGTTCGAGCTGATGCGATTGCTTGGCCGTGGCGGCATGGGTGATGTCTACCTGGCATTCGACACGGCGATCCGGCGAGAAGTGGCGTTGAAGATCCCCCACCCGGCGCTGCTGATGCAAACCAAGACGCGAAAACGGTTCTTGCAGGAAGCGCGAGCGGCGGGAAGACTGCGGCATCCCAACATCGTGGGCGTGCATGAATCGGGGCAGGCCGGTTCGATTTGTTTCATCGCGATGGAGTATTGTGCCGGGCCCACCCTGTCCGAATGGCTGGGAAAGCGCAAAGAGCCGGTTCCGTTGCGTTTGGCCGCCAAGATTGTCGCCAGGTTGGCCCGCGCGATGCAGCATGCGCACGAGCGTGGGATTCTTCACCGCGATCTCAAGCCGAGCAACGTGCTATTGGACCCGGTTTCAGAGTCCGAACGTGTTACCGGCGGCGCGTTCGACCCATCGTTCCCCTTCGTGGTTCGCGTCACCGATTTTGGGCTTGCACAGATGGATAGCGAGGATGGAAAACTGACACAGGAGGGATGTGCCTTGGGGACGGCGGCCTACATGGCTCCGGAGCTGGCTTCCGGCCGGCGCGATTTACAGGGGCCGGGGACCGACGTCCATTCGCTTGGTGCAATCTTATACGAATTGTTGACAGGGCAAGCGGCATTTCAGAAAGAAAACGTCATGGCCACCTTGGCAGCCGTGCAGGCGGAGATCCCGACACCGCCGAGACGCCTGCGGCATGACGCATGTGGAGACCTCGAAGCGATTTGTTTAAAGTCGATGGAAAAGGACATCCAGGCGCGGTACGCCTCGGCCGGTGACATGGCAGAGGATCTGGTGCGGTTCTTGCGCGGCGCGGCGGTGCTCGCGAGGCCCATCAGCTTGGTCGGGCGATATGTCCGCTGGGCTAAGCGCCGACCGGCCCTCGCGGCCCTGATGTTGACCGCGACACTGGCCGTGGTGGTCGCCTTTGTGGGCGTAGTATGGCATGACCATCGCCTGGGCAAGGCGCTGGCCACTGCGGAAGGGATGAGAACGCGAGCCGAACAGGCGGAGGCCAAAGCCCTGCAACAGCAGTACCGCCTCACGCTGGAACTTTACGCCACTGATATAGAGATGGCGCACGACGCATGGCGGGCGGGTGACCTGCGGCATGCCTTCGAACAGTTGAGCAGATACGGGCGCGCTGGGTCGGTGGATGGAATGGGTGATCGAGGCCGCGAGAGGAATCCGTCGCCGAGCCACTGGGCGGCAACCGGCGCGACATTCGATCCCCGCGGCTGGGAGTGGTTCTACTTGTGGCAGCGAGTGAGCGGGGAAAAGATCGAACGCGTGACGCAGGAGGGCGCGGGTTACTACGTCTGCTATTCCCCCGACGGTATCGCCTATTCGCCACGCGGCGACCGGGTGGCCTCACTGGGAAAGGATGGCGTGCTGAAGCTGTGGAAGCCGCGGCACGGGGAATCAGGCATTCAATGCTCGGTGTTCTCGGATCATCCCGTGCATGACGCCGTGATGCTGCCCGGCGGTAACGAGTTGCTGACCATCAGCAGCGAAGCCCTTGAGATCCTCAGTTGCCGGACAGGCAAGTCTTCGCTGGTGGCACAAGTTCCAGCGACCGATCTGAATTACTTGGCCGTTTCGCCGGTCGGTGGCAGAGTGGCAGCGGGGGGACCCTACGGCAAACTCTACGTGGGCGACCTCTCCAACGGGTTCAAAGCGGAATCTTGGAATCTGAGCACGGATTGGAATGTTTGGGGGCTCGCCTTTACCCCGGATGGGACGCGGTTACTGGCAAACGTCGGGCGCGAGGAAATACGGATATTCGATGCGCTGACGGGGACTGACGAAGGCGTCTTCGCGGTCGAAGACTGCTACGATTTTGTGCTATCACCTGATGGACGCTGGCTCGCCGCCAGCAGCCTTAACGATATCGCCATCTGGGACCTGAAAGACGCCTCGCCCCTGCCGCGATTACGGGGACATACCAGCACTATCCGCGCGTTGGCATTCAGTCCGGACGGCAGACTCCTGGCTTCGTCCGGCAAAGATCGCCGTGTCAAGATATGGTCATGGGCCGACGCTACGCAACGGCTGTCGATCGAAGGCGGTCCAGCCGTCGTGGAGACGCTGTGTTTTTCGCCGGACGGGAAGACCCTTCTCACATCGGGAAGACAAGTGCCTCTGACGGCTTGGCAGGTTGCCACGGGAAGAAAGTACTTTCCCATGACCGAGCCGCTGGAGCACGTATTGTTCGGCCCCGACTTTGGCCAGGTGATTGGCCGAACGGGCGCCGGACACGTTTGGATGTGCCTGCTCGACAGGGAAGCTTGCGAAACCGGCCCTCAATCGGTGTTCCAGGATCACGCAATGCCATTTAGTCCCGCCACCGATTGAGATTGTCCGCGGGCGGTATACACTACATGGCGTCTCCCGGTTCCCGTGAGTGTGGAACCGAGGGTAGCGATCCAACGGTCAAGCAGCATTGGTACTCCCTGTGTACCTGGGAATTGAAATCGGCGGGACGAAGTTGCAGTTGGGCGTCGGAGCCGGCGATGGCTCGGATCTGGCAGTGCTGGAACGCTTGGACGTGGATCCGAGACGTGGGGCCGCAGGGATTCTCGGGCAGATTGAACGAACCGCTGGTGAATTGATCCAACGGTTCGGCGTCCGAAGCATCGGCATCGGGTTTGGCGGGCCGGTGGATTCGGAGTCGGGACGCATAATCAAGAGCCACCAGATTGACGGTTGGGAGGATGCGGAGTTGGCGGCTTGGTGTCGTCGCAACTTCGATCTGCCGACCGTCATTGGAAACGACTGTGACACGGCCGCGTTGGCCGAGGCCAAGTATGGGGCAGGATGGGTCAAAGGCTCACTGTTCTACGTAACGGTCGGCACTGGCATTGGCGGCGGCTTTGTCGTCGGCGGAGCATTGCATGGCGCGGGGCGACCGGCGGTCGCGGAGATCGGGCATCTTCGTCCCGGGCTGCACGCCGATCGACCGGATGCCACGGTCGAATCGCTGGCCAGCGGTTTGGGGATCGCAGACGCGGTCAAAGCTCGAATCAGCGGCGAAGTGGCTTTGAGGTTCGGGGCATCGCGACGAGGCAACGCGCGTCGGGACGGTCACGACGCAGGTGGCGCGGTTCCTGGCACGAGCGACATGGAGGAAGAGTACAAGCTGGATTTGCTGGAACGAACTGGTGGCGACGTCGAGGAGTTGACGGCCAAGATCATTGGGCAGGCTGCAGCCGAGGGCAACCAGATTGCGGTTGAGGCGGTTGGGCATGCGGCCCAAGTCCTCGGCTGGGCGATCGCCCAGATGATTACGCTCTTGGCGCCGGAAGTCGTCGTGGTTGGCGGCGGAGTCTCATTGATGGGAGAGGATTTGTTTTTCGCACCGCTTCGCGAGCAAGTGGCCCAATACGTCTTCCCACCGCTGGCTGAATCGTACGAAATTGTCCCCGCTGCCCTGGGCGAATTGGCCGTCGTTCACGGCGCGGTGGCATTGGCAGTTTCGGCATTGGAACACGATTGATCCGCTGTTGACCGTTCTCGGAACAGGAAGTAAAAGACTCAAATCGCAACGCCAAAAGGGACCAGTTGGGAAGCGACGGCACGAGATGGATCAGCAACACGAAAACGACGAGGAGCTGGGACTAGAGGCGTTCCGGACTGTCCCGACGGACGATCAGGGGCTTTCGCTGGACGAGTTGAGTCAAGCCTACGCCGATCTGCTGGATCGCGGAGACGACCCGTTCGCAGAGACTGTAACACCGGAAACGCCGGCTGTTCCGGCCCCAGACGCCGAGGAAGTTGCAGAGGAGGATGAACCGCAGGGCGAAGAAGATGCGTTCTGCGAAGTTTCACCCCGCAGCATCCTGGAAGCGATGCTTTTCGTAGGGCACCCCGACAACGCACCGCTGACCAGCGAGAAAGTAGCTTCCTACATGCGGGGCGTTCGCCCGCAAGAAATCGACGAACTGATCGTTGAACTGAACCAGCGTTACGATCGTGACGGCCACCCCTACCGGATCGAATCGGTCGGCGCCGGCTACCGCATGGCCTTGCGCGAGGAATTCAATTCACTGCGCGACAAGTTCTATGGTCGCAACAAGTCAGCCAAGCTGTCACAGGCGGCGATTGACGTTCTGGCGATCGTGGCTTACCGACAGCCCTTGACGCGCGACGAGGTCGACGCGCTCCGCGCAAAGCCCAGCGGCACCATCCTGACACAGTTGGTTCGTCGCCGACTGCTGCGCATGGAACGCCCCGACGAGAAACCGCGAATACCACGCTACTTCACGACCGACCGCTTTCTGGAATTGTATGGGCTGGACAGCCTCCGCGACTTGCCCAAGAGTCCGGACTGAGGAAGACCACATCAATCCAATTGTGCGTCAGGCAACTCCTGCCATCGGTCCCGTAGTAGGGCAAGCTTCCGCTCGACGGTCCGCTGGACGCAGCCCAACCGCTCGGCGATTTCCTTGTTGGTCAAGCCTGCTAGGTGCAGTTCGGCGAAATCCCGCAGGTGGTCCGGCAGTTCTCCGACGTATTTTTCATAACAGTCGTGAAGGATCGCTTCTTCGTCCGGCGCGTTTGCTGCATCGCACGCCAGAAACGCGATCGGTGTGAGGCTCTGGACCTTGCCCTGGCCCTGCTTGAGCGTCATGGCGTGTTTGATCCGATTGATGGCCTTGCAGGCAACGATGTGACTGAGCAAGGCCAACAGATGGTGCCGGTTTGCCAACTGCGGAGCCCGTTGATCCTGCACGGTCTTGTAGAAGCCGATCAGCGCGCTTTGAGCGACGTCTTCTTCGTCGGCTCCCGCGATCGGAGCTTGTCTGAGACGTTTGCGAGCCATATTCACCAGTGCTGGCCAGTACCGATGATGCAGTTGGGCGAGCGCATCCTCGTCGCCATCTTTGAATTGGGCGATTAACTGGCTCACAGATCCAATCGTGGTCATGGCGTAACCTGACGAATTCTTCTATGTCAGCGATGCAACATCAACGTGCCACATTATATCTGCGGTGCACGATCGCCTTCAACTGGCGGCCAGGCACGCAAGCACATGGATATTCCAATACACGAATTGCTTGCCACCACGGCCAGATGCCGGCCGGCGCTGTCGGAATCCGCACGCGGACCTTGATCTATCAAGCAGAGACGCCGGCCGGCACGGCGTAAACCTGTCAATTCCATTTAGCCCCCTAACGGAGGACGAGAACCATGATGCCTGACTTTCTTACCCAACTTGCCAGCCGTAACAAGCGACTGCAATCTGCGATCGTAACAGCGGTTGCGATCGGCCTGTTCGTCGTGGCGCCCGCCCGCGGCGACGCCTTTGACCAACATACGCAACGGCTTACCAACTTGGTGAACGATGCGTCGAAGACCATCGGCAAGCTGAACGGCGCGGCCGACGCCAGCTTCGTATCCAAGGCCAGGTCATACCGTGATTCGCTGCTCGCGAAGAAGCTCGAGCTGGAGCGTATTGCCAGCGATCTGGCCAGTCAGCAAAGCGTTATCGACCAGAAAGCCGGGTCCGTCAGCTTTCGCAAGCTCGAGCACGAATCTGCACTGCGAGTGTATGAGAACTTCGCTCGGCAATACGAAGCGAAGCAGAAGGCATTGGAAGACGAGATTGCTGTTCACAACCGCAAGGCAGAACAACTCGAGGAAGAAATCGCAGCCTTTGAGGAGGTGAAAGAGAGTTTCGAGCGCGAGTTGGCGGCGTACAACCGGGAATGTGCCGAGTGCCAACAGGCGATCGATGCTCATAACGCTACGTTAGGCGTACCCCGAAGCGGCCCCAACCTGGAGCGTTACAATCAGGAGGCCGAGCGATTGAATACGTGGAAGAACCGCTTGGAGGCTCGCCGACCGTACTTCGAGCGACGCATACGCGAACTGAATGAGCAGCGAGCCGAACTCCAGGCACGAGGTGACCGGATCGACCGAGCAGCCGCGCAGTTGAACCAGCGGAAGGAAGATTTGATCACGACCGACGGGAAGCGTTTGGTGGAACTGCGTCTCGCGGCGTCAAAGAAAGAACGAGAGTACGTCGACGCCAGGAGCGAGTTAGAGAGAATGAAGCAGCAGTACGATCAACGGGCCGGCGATTTTGACGTGGCCCTGGACCAGGCATCCAGCATTCATGCGGAACTTGCGACTGCGATCCAACACGCTGCCAATTCGGTAACCGTGCCCCAAACGCCGGTACCCGCCTCCGTCCCCCAGCAGAATGTGGTTTCCAGCGGCCCGCAACAGCCAACCACCCAACCGCAGCCGCCGGCTACGGGTTCGACAGCGGACACGGGACGGGAAGCGACCCATGCGGAGGTCCTTGGGCAAATTGCCCGCCGCGAACGGGAGCTTGCGGAATTGAGAGAACTGGAAGATAAGCTCTCCGGGTTGATCGAACGGATGATGAAAGACGACAACTGGCGTGACGAATTGGACGATTGGGTCAAGGAAAGCCAACAAGCACAGAAGACGGCCATCCTGGCATCGGTTGCCCTGCTGCTGGGTGACGAGGGCCCGTTGGACGAATTGATCAACAAGTACCGCGGAATGGCGAATACGCACCGAGGTTTTGCAGACGACATCTACACAGCGTGGCGAAAGCACCAGCATCAATTGAACGAAGCGCGAAAACGCGTTAGACAAGTCTCTCGAATCAAGGTCAAGTCCCGTCGCAAGGAGGTGCAGGCGGCTTATGACGCTATGCGGAAAATCGACGAGATCATGGCCGGCAGCCTGCGGCTTCAGTTGGACACGGCCGATCGTTTCAAGCAGTTTGCCGGCGATCTGGATAGCCTGCGCCAACTGGCCAAAGCCGTCAGCGAGGCTGCCAAGGCTCTGGATGCGGCGGAGAAACTGATCGAACCGGCCGCGAAGCAGGATTTGCAGGCAGCGGTGAAAGCGGTCCAGGATACGGTTGTCTCGTTTCTAACCGATCAGGCGTTAGAGAAGCTCGACGACGCACTCGTCAAACGCGGCGCAAAAGCCCTCGTCCGCCAGACTCGTTTGCTGAAGTTCGGCGTGGACTACACGCTGGCTTCGTTCCAGTTCTACCTCTCCTACCGGAACGTGAACGACATCCTCGAACAAATCGACAATCGGGAGGCAGTAGCCGCCAAGATTCGCCAGCAGCACAAGGACGTGGTGGATGACATGGTTCAAGTTCAAAAGGAGATAGAGCGGCTCGAACAGGTCAAAAGTCAGAACTCCACGGCAATGCGAAAGGCGCTAAACGACGTGGCCGCTTGGCAGCAATTCCGAAACTGCCCACCGCGCATCTGAAGAGTCGTTCATGTGGTAATCATCGCGCCGGTAGGTTTTCCTGCCGGCGAGAAGACGTTACACAATACGTCGGCCTTTCCCCGATGGGTCGCAAACGGAACAGGTGGGGCACGCAAAGGAACGAAGGACCCAACGCGGCTTTCGCCCGCAACCAAGACATCCGAATTCTGAACAGAAGGAAACAGAGCAAACAGAGGCTGTGACTCGTCTCTGTTTGCTCGGTTACCTCCCGTTCAAGAAAAGCACGCACGGCGCGCGCATTCTTTGTTTAGCCGCTGGCCCAACGGGCCGCGCGTCCGGAACGGGGCTACTCGCTCTTGCCGTTGTTCGCGTCCTGGCCTTTCTCGTGGATGACCAGCTTGCCGGTTTTCTTGTCCCAGACCACGGTTCGCGAGGGAAGGCGATGCTTGAAGTGGCAGTCGGTGCAGTTGATTTCCTTGGGGTTGGTCTTCGCCGGACAGCGTTGCTGCCATCGCTGGACGACCTTCCTGGCCGGCGCGTCGTGCTGCTCGTGACATTCGCCGCACATCTTGTCGACGTTATACGGACCGTACATCTTCTCGGGTGGCGTGCGATGGAATTCGTCCACTTGGTGCGCCAGCGATTCCCCGTGGCACTGGATGCAGCCGACTTCTTCCTTGGCGTGGCTGGTGACCAGCGATTCGGTCCGGTAGTTGCCGTGGCAGACGTAACAGCCGCCGTTCAGTTCCTTCAGGCCGGCCGATTCATGCGGACCTTCCATGAGCTTTTCGTTGCGATAACCGTCCAGCGAGAGCGGCGGCACCGCCGTGGCCCAAGTGCAGATTCCCAGGCAAGCAGCCACACACCAGCCCGACGCGCTAGCGAGGGTAGACCGCCCGCCGTCCCTCGCTCGCGCGTCGGGCTTCTGTGACTGGCGAGAAATGCGGGCTAGGGACATGGCTGCACACAGGCAGGTTACAGACCTACCCCACGGCCGCAAAGTTGCGAGTATCTTGGAAGCGAAATGTTTCATGGCAGTTCAAACGTAGTCCCAATCGCGGAGCCAACGGTAGTTGGGCGGGAGGTTGGCGAACGCTCGCTCGAGGCCCGTATCCAGCTCGGCCTGTTCCGCGACGTCCAGCTCGCGGCGCTGGAGCACCGCTATACAGACGTTGTCGACCTGTTCCGGTGTGATCATGCCGGGAATCGGGGCGGTGATCGCCGGATTGCTCAAAATGGCACGAATCGTCAGGCGGGCGAGCTTACTGTCTTCTTCTTTGGTAGGACTGTTTGGCGAGCTGTCGCCCTTGAACAGCGAATTGCTGGCGAACGGCTTGATGCCGAACCAGGCAACGTCGCACTTTTGAATCATGTTCCACAGGCTGTCTTCCCAAGTCACGGTCTTGTCGACAACCGTGTTGCTGCTGGGCTGGCCCTCCTCGATCTCCCCGATCTTGCCACCGGTCATCTTCGTCTTGGCGGTGTACGGTGTGACGACGACCTCCAACTCATTGGGATTCCGTTGGATCCATTTCTTCAAGTGCACCCGGTCGTGTGAGGAGACGCCTGTGAAGCGGGCCCTTCCCGTCTTCTTGGCCCAGGCGAGCGCCTCGCACGTCTGGTCCATCTGAGCGTCGGTGAAATCGTCGGTGATCGCTCCACACGAGATCCTCCAGACGTCGACGTAATCCGTCTCCATGTCTTTGAGGGCCTGATCGAGCCCTGCCTTCATGGTCTTGAGCCAGTCCAATGGCTTCGGCGGCTTGCCTTCCGCTTTGTCCCTCTTCGCTATGGAGGCCAAGGTCTGAGGCTCCTGCTGAAAGTGTGAGAAGCCAAGGTACATCTTGTCGCGCCGTCCTTTCAAAGCCTGGGCGTACGCAAAGCCTTCCCCGAAGGTGCAGGCATCGATGTAGTTGATGCCTCGTTCCATGCAACGGGTGACCACGTCGTACCGGTTCTTGTGAAATGCCTTGTTATCGAGGCTGACGGTATTCCACGCTCCCTTCACCTGCAGGGCGCCGGGCAATACGGTACCGACCCGCTTCCAATGGCCGCCCAGACAGACGGCCGAGAACATCAAGTTCGTCTTGCCGCCGCGGCGGTATTCCATTTGTTCGTTGTAGTTCAGGATACCGGCGGTCTTCTGATTGGTGGGATTGCCGGCGTAAACCGTGTAAGTAGGCTTCAATCCCAAAGCCGCACCAGCGGCGGTCAGGGCGCCGGCCTTGACGAAGTCACGACGCGTTAGGTCTTCGGCCATTTCTACAACCCTTTCGAAAAGAGGCAACCGATCGCGGGGTTCGTGCACTTAGGCGAGCGGCGGTTGGTTCGGTACCGTGGCGTAAGCTTCTAGCTTGCGAATTTGCTGCAAAAGGCAAGCTGGAAGCTCGCCCCACGGGTAAATTCCTATCTGCCGCTCGCCTTATGATGACCGAACGAGATCCGTTCCGCAAGAAGAAACCGTTGTAACTCGGAGTGAAGGCGCGAGAGGAAGAATCGCTGGGACGAGTCTATCGCACACCTAGACGCCGGAGGGCGTCGTTTGCTTCCTTTACGCCCAGTTCGGCGGCCTTGCGATAGTGCTCGGTGATCATCCGGTTCGCCTCGTCACGGGGAGGCGCCGTGGGGAGTCTCTGCCGTATCTCTTCCTCCAGACACCAAGCGAACATGTAGTGGCCTTCCGCAAGTCCTCGGTCCGCTGCCATGGAAAACAGATCCGTTGGTATCCGCTTCCGCACGCCGCGTCCGTGCAGGTGCATTTGCCCCTTGTTGTAGGCTGCCGAACCGCTGCCTACGCCGATCGCCTGGTCGTAATACTCGAGTGCCTTTGCATAGTCGCGTGAGACGCCGTGGGCGTTTTCGTACATCACGCCCAAGTAGTTGATCGCATCCGCATTGTTACCTTTTGCCGCCAAATTGAACCAGCCAAGCGCCGTCGTGTAGTTCTGTTTTACGCCGATGCCCTTGTAAGCCATCAAGCCCAGGTTGTATTGTGCTGTGGCTTCGTTCTGCAAGGCCGCCTTGTTCAGCCACTTGGCCGCCTCCCCACCGTCTTTCTCGACTCCCAGGCCGTTGATGTACATGAATCCCAGATGAGCTTGCCCCAGCGCGTGCCCTTGATCGGCAGCCCTGCGGTACCAAACCACCGCTTCGCTGTAATTCCGAGCGACGCCCATACCGTATTGCAGCAGCCAGCCCGTGTTGTCCTGGCCGCTGGCTTCTCCTTGGTCGGCGGCTTGGCGATACCAATGTGCAGCCTGGCCATAGTCCTGGGCCACGCCTCGGCCGTTTTGATACATCACGCCCAGGTTGTTTTGTGCGGTGGCGTTTCCGGCCTCTGCCGAACTGCGATATAGCTTTGCTGCCTCGGCGTAGTCTTGATTGACGCCCCATCCGTTCTCGTACAGCACGCCTAGATTGTTCTGTGCGAAGGCGTGACCTGCGTCGGCCGCTTTGCGCAGCAGTGTAGACGCCTGGTCGTAGTCCTGTGTAACGCCCTGGCCGTTCATATACATTACGCCCAAGTTGTATTGCCCATCTGCGTAGTCTTGCTCGGCCGCCGCGCGATACCAATGCACGGCTTGCGACGCGTCGCGCGCGACCCCGTCTCCGTTGGCATAAGCGGCGCCGAGGCTAACTTGCGCTTTGTCCAGACCTTCTTCCGCCGCTTCGCGAAACAGCCGCTGCGCTTCGCCAAGGTTCTTCTCGACGCCTTGCCCTTGGTAGTACATCAAAGCTACCTGGTGCTTGGCCGAGAGGCTGCCGCGGTCGGCGGATTCCTGGTACAGTGCAAAGGCTTTCTCGTAGTCCTGCGAAATCCCTTGACCGTTCAAGTGCATCGAGGCCAGCGACTCGGTCGCCACGTTCCACAGCCCTTTGCGTTTTCCTTCGGCGGATTCCAGCGAGCGCACTCGCTCGTACAGCTCCATTGCCTTGGCATAGTCCTGCTCGACACCCCGTCCATTCCGGTACATAAACGCCAAGAAAAACGTTCCGGAGGTTTCACCCGCCTGGTCGGCCCGGCGAAGCCAGTTGAGCGCCTGGGCGTCGTCTTTCTCGCAGTACGATCCCGTCGAACGAAAGTTGGCGTAGCGCAAACCGATCTCTGCCATCGCCCAACCTTCGCCCGCCTGGGCCAAAGCCAGAATGCGACCGTTACCGCCATCCGGAGGAATGGCCTCGAGAACCACGTTCAAGAAGTCGCGTTTGCCGTCACGTTCGATTTCAACCGCGACTTGGTCACCCGGTCGCTTTGCCTCGAACGCCTCATGAAACTTCGCTATCGTCCTGGTCTCCTTTCCATCGATCGACAGAACCGTGTCATTGACCCGCAAACCGGCTTTTCCGGCAGGTCCGTCCGCGAGCACGCCGTAAATGACCACGTTCCGTCCGCTTGGCCGAAAACGTGACACCCCAAGCCACGGCTGATTGGTCTCGATCGTCGGCCACGGCGGGAACGGCGAATCCGTTGGCTCCGGCGGGGGCGTTATTGTCGGAGGCGGCACCGTTGGTGGCGGCACCGTTGGTGGCGGTACGGTGGGTGGCGGTGGCAGCGGTTTCATGTCGGTACCTGCGCCGGTCGAGTCAGAAGAATCGCCCGCGGCGTACAACGTAATGACGATCTTTCCGCCGCTAGCCAACTCCGATCCGGGGGCCGGGTCTTGGGCGTAGATCGTGAACGCCTTGACGCCCCTCGGAGCAGCCATGCCGATGCGAAACTCTGCCTCGAATCCCGCATCCGCGACAACCTTCTTCGCGTCGGCCGCAACGCGGCCGATCAGAATGGGAACCTTGGCTCCAGCCCGCCGTGTGGGGTTCTGCGATTGGATGGTGACAAGGTGTCCCGCCTGGACACGCGCGGTGGTGCTGTCGATGGTTGCGATGATGTTGCCTCCGTCGACCGAGGTCACCTTGGCCGTACCGACCTCGGCCTTCCCGATCCCCTCGATCTCGACAAAGATCGCCACTGCATCACCGTCGACCGGCAGCAGCTCAGATTCGGAGGTGATGGTAACGGTCTTACCGTCGACCTTTGCCACGGTGCCCAAGATCTCTTCGGCCAGAGCGGCTGCAGGCGACGAACAGGTGACCGCGGTCAGAAAGGAAACGAGAACGAAGCGACGCATTGGTGTGCTCCTGTTGTGATCGAACCCAACTCAGACGCAGGCGATTCCCAAGTGGCACGCCAGAGAAGGGATCTTCGTTGGTTTGGCTGTCCGAGAATTCACTGCGAAAAAGCCGAACGGCTGCTGAGAGTGTTCTTGTACGAGTTGTTCAGTATTATAGGTATCCGACATCGCCTTGCAACAAAGCTCGGCTCAGCGACCGGCTACTCCGCCTCTTCTGCCTCAGGGTGAGACGTGCTGATGCTCGTCTCGATTTCAAGCTCTCTGGCGGCCTTGAGCAGTTTCAGTATTGGCTCCATCCGGGTCTGCCCATCGGCCAGGATCACCACTCGCGACGGTGGCTGACCAGCGAGCTGTCCAAGCTTGTCCTTCACCTGTTCCCAGTCTATTGCTTCGCCAGCTACCGACATATGGCCCTCCGCGTCGAAGGTAACCTGCAATTCCGTGACCCCGGAATTGGTCGCGGTATCGGATACTTCCTCGGCGACGATTCGCGCCTGCTGCTCGGCCACGCGTGCCGCTTGCTCTGCACGTTCTCGTGCCATTTCTGCAGCTTTGCGGGCTTGTGCCTCGGCCTTCAATGCATGCTCGCGGGCGACCATCGCCTTGTGCGTGGTGTTTCTGTAGAACATCAATCCCAGGAACGCACACCCAGCCAAGAGCACGACAGCCAGTACCAGCACCACAACGATGACCATTGCGGCAGTGGGAGCAGAACTTTGTTCGTGATACTTGTTCATTGTGTCGACCTCCGGGAATGCGATCGCCCTTTCTGCCAGTAGAACGCAGGTACGCGATCGGTGCAATACAAGTCAACTCTCGAATGTCGAGGCCAAGAGTGCGCCCAGTGGTTCTCGCGCTTGCGAGGGCAAATCCTGCCGGTTAGGATGACTTCACGTTCAGTCAGTTTCGACGTGGCGTTCGAGCGAAGAGGAACGTGCTATGACGAGACACCGGCTTCCGGCAATTGTTGTGGCAACAATCGTCGTCGTGTCTGTCGTCTCACAAGCGGTCGCGGCCGAGCAGAAGACGACGGTTGACGCCGCCGATTTCGTCCGCGCGGACGACCCAACCAGCGGCATCCAGGATGCCATTAATGCTTTGCCGCCGGACGGTGGAACGGTAGTTGTCCCGCCGGGCACGTTTCCGCTTCGCCGCAGCTTGGTGCTTCGCTCCCATGTGCGGGTCCGCGGCAGTGGCTCGACGACGATCTTTACGCGAGGACGGGAGGTCGCATCGAAGCTGACAATCGCCGCGCGGAAAGGCGAAACGAGCGTCGCAGTCGAATCGACAGAGGGATTTCTTGTCGGCGACGAAGTGGCTCTGATGGACGATCGTATGCACGGTTGGTACATGGCCCATGGGATCGTCAAGGAAGTGACCGAAGGGCGGCTTGTCTTGGTCGATCCGATCCACAGCGGCCATGCCGAAGGCGTGTTCACCCCTGAGCTTAATGCCGTCGTAGTGAACTACTTTCCCTTTTTCTGCGCCAATCGGATGCACTTTGGCAAACCCGTCCAGGACATCACCATCCAGGACCTGACCGTCGACAGCAACATGCAGGAGAACTCCGGATCGTGGACCGACTTCACGCTGGCAGTGATTCACTTGGCCAACGTTTCCGATTCGCTGGTACGAAACGTCACCGTTCGAGGATCCGTCGGCGACGGGATCGGCGTGCAAGCGGGTCACGATAACCGTGTGGAAAGCTGCCTGGTCGAACACTGCCGTGTGCACGGGTTTCACCCGGGTACCAGTCTGAAAGGCGCCGTGTTCAGCGGAAACATCGGACGCCATAACGGCGGCGATGGGCTGTATTTCTGTGCGCAGGTTTGCGGGATCACCGTCACGGAAAACCTGTTTCATGACAACGGCAGCAGCGGCATTGGCGGTCTTGGTCCGGGCGGAACGCCGGGAGATCGCTTCAACATCGTTTCCAACAACGTGTGCCGCAACAACGGCCGGTGGGGGATCGCCGCGTCTGGCGGAAAGAACAACGTCATCACGTCCAACATTTGCATCGACAATTCGCAGAAGGCTCCGGGCCAGTACAGCGGCATTTCGATCGCCAACAGCACTCACATGGTGGTGACCGGCAACCGCTGCGGCTTCGATGGCGGAAAGCCGACCCAGAAATACGGCGTCGAAGAACATGGTACCAGCAACAAGAACGTAATCACGGGCAATTCATGTGAAGGCAATCTCGATGGCGGGATTGCCGTAGTCGGACCGGACACCCAAGCCTTCGGTAACGTGGGCGAGATTGTCCGTCCCCAGTAGGTCCCGTCTGCCGGACGGGACCTTTGGCTTGTTGGAGTTCACGCTTTAGCGTGCCGGAACACACGCTAAAGCGTGAACTCCAACAAAGGAATTCGAGGTCCCGCTCGGCAAGCGGGACCTACAGCAAAGGAGATACCGATGAGCATTCGCCTGAAAGCAATCGTCGTAGCGTGCATTTTTGTTTCCATCGCCACATGCATTTTGTCGATCCACGCGGACGCTCAAACTTCGGCCGAAGCAGAACTGGTAGAAGTCCGTCGTATCTGGGACCAGGCGCGGCATAACGCCTTCACGGACCTGATTCGTTTCCAGGACCAGTGGTACTGCGCATTTCGTGAAGGAAAGAGCCACGTTTGCGACACGGGAAAACTGCGTGTTCTGACCTCCACGGACACCCAGCAATGGACGTCCGTAGCCTTGATGGCTTGGGACGGTGGCGACGTGCGAGACGCGAAGTTGTCGGTGGCGGCTGACGGACGACTTATGCTCAGCGGCGCGGTGCGCTTTCTCAAGCCGAAGGATGGCCAGACGCATCAGTCGGTGGCTTGGT